>JAKAOI010000368.1 GCA_021812265.1 Chloroflexota bacterium
TTTTGGCGGCCGTTAAACCTATCAGCAGTGGACCCGCCAAGCCCGGCCCATAAGACGCCGCCACTGCGTCAATATCTTCCCAGCTGCAGCCGGCTTTTTGCAGCGCAGTTTCCAACGCCGGAGCTATTGCAGCTAACTGCTGACGCGCCGCTACCTCCGGCACCACGCCGCCATACCGCGCATGCAAATCTGCCTGCGAAGCCAAAGCGTTCGACAGCACATAGCGTCCGTCACGCACTATCGCCGCGCCTGTTTCATCACACGAGCTTTCTATTCCCAAAACAAGCATATACTATCTTCCAAATACTATTTTCGCTGCATTACTGCAAAACTCGCCTGTCCGCCACGAAACGGCTGACACATCAATACACTTCTCTGTGGACCGGCGAGTTTGATACATACCGCGCATTAATCACCGCGCGGCGCTTTATGTTTTTCTGACTTGCGCTGCGACCACGAGCTAAGCATAGAAACATAATGAGCGCGCTCAAACGCCGAAGGATCTGCCACGGAAGATTGCGACATACAGCCGCACATTTGCTCGACAGAAACATATTCATGATCTGTCATCCAATCCAAAAGCGATGAAATGGTCGCAGTAATATGCGGAGGGCCATT
Organism: Chloroflexota bacterium; assembly: GCA_021812265.1. Taxonomy (GTDB): domain Bacteria; phylum Chloroflexota; class Ktedonobacteria; order Ktedonobacterales; family JACDGC01; genus JAJYBV01. Next base: position 619 of record JAKAOI010000368.1, read on the forward strand.
TTTTAACAGCGCAGATGTCATCATCACAACTTTAGCGCCGGCCATCAGCCCCTTTATCACATCTTGCGCGGTATGCGCGCCACCGGTCAGCGCAAAATCCACCGAAATCTGCTGGCTGAGGATGGCAATCCACCGCAGCGGCAGCCGCATTTCAGAGGAAACGCTCAGATCTATTTTTGATTTTACTTCCATCTCCTCTATGTCAAAATCGGGCTGATAAAATCGATTAAACAATACAGCCCCTTTTGCTCCGGATTGCTTCAGATGATGGATAAAATTACCCAAAGACGTATAAAATGGACTGAGTTTTACCGCTACCGGTATTGAAACGGCGGCGCACACCGACTGAACCAATTCGATATACTGCCGCTCTACATCCGCGGCAGAGCGGAATGGGTCCCCCGCAACATTATAGATATTTATTTCCAGCGCGTCAGCGCCAGCTTCTTCAATCCATTTTGCGTACTGAATCCACCCGCCGCCGGTGGCGCCGTTCAGGCTGCCGATAACGGGAATATCCAATGCGTGTTTTAACCGTTCTACATGCTGTAAATACGGTTCCGGGCCAATATTATAATTTTGCAGATCCGGAAAATAGGTAAGAGATTCGGCAAAAGAATGCGCGCCATGTTCCATAAAATAATCTAGGTCAATACTATCGCGTATAATCTGTTCTTCAAACAGCGAATACATCACTATAGCTGCCGCTCCGGCGTCTTGAATCTGTTTAGCGGCGTCAATTGACTTCACCAGCGGTGAAGCCGAAGCCACTAACGGATTGCGCAAGCGCATCCCAAGGTAGGTTGTTGAAATATCCGGCATCATCGTCGAACCTCTTTCATAATTACTCTTGCACATGCGCAGGAATAATTGGTTGTTCCTGCGAAAACTGGCTCATTTCTGTCCAGCGGCGTTTGGCGTCGTCGTCGGCTTTGTTCAGCATTATTTCGCTGCGCTGCTCATCCATTTGCGCCAAAATTTTAAATCGGGTTTCACGCAGCGCATAGGCGGCAAAATCTGTTGTAGGCGGCTTGCTGTCCAATACCAGCGGATTTTTTCCCTGCGCCAACAGATTCGGATTATAGCGATATAACGGCCAGTGACCGGTTTGCACCAACAATTTTTGTTGTTCCAAACCTTTTTCCATATCGATACCATGCGCTATACAGTGGCTGTATGCTACGATTAACGACGGCCCGTCATACGCTTCAGCTTCAACCATGGCGTGCAGTGTCTGCGAGTCATTGGCTCCCATAGCGACATTGGCGACATAGACATTGCCATACGCCATAGCCAACAAACCAAGATCTTTTTTGGCGGTGTTTTTACCCTTTGCGGCAAACTTCGCTACCGCGCCGCGCGGAGTGGATTTAGATGCCTGCCCGCCGGTGTTGGAATATCCTTCGGTATCCAGCACCAAAATATTCACATTAAAACCCGAAGCCAGCACGTGGTCTAAACCGCCGTAACCAATATCATAGGCCCAGCCGTCTCCGCCGATAATCCACACACTGCGTTTTTCCAGCGCTTCAGCGGCGACAATCATTTCGCGAACCAGTTCTCCGGTTGCCGAGTCATCCGCCAAAGTGTTCCGTTCCGTCAAACGCTCACGCAGCAGTTGCACACGGCCGCGCTGGCGTAAAATACCCTCCTCGGTTGTTTGATCGGCGTGCAGCAATTCGGCGGTTAACTGCGGATCCACCAATCCATGCGCCGTTAATTTTTGCAGCAATTCCTGCGCATATTCATGCATTTTATCTAAAGTTATGCGCATGCCTAGGCCAAATTCGGCGTTATCCTCAAACAAAGAATTAGACCACGCCGGCCCATATCCTGCTTTATTTGCGCTCCATGGGGTAGTGGGCAAATTACCGCCATAAATAGAAGAGCAGCCGGTAGCGTTAGCAACAATAGTGCGTTCACCAAACAACTGCGTTACCAGCTTAATATACGGTGTTTCGCCGCAGCCAACGCATGCGCCAGAAAACTCAAACAGCGGCTCCAGCAATTGCACTTCTTTGATCACCCGCGGAGAAATCTTTGTACGGTCTATTTCCGGCAAATTCAAGAAATAATCCCATTTGGCTTTTTCGCGCTCAACAATCGGCAGTTGCGGAACCATATTAATTGCTTTGTGGCCGGCGCGGCTTTTATCTTTTACCGGGCAAGCTTCCACACATAAACTGCATCCGGTGCAGTCTTCCGGTGAAACTTGCAGAACATAACGGGAATTGGGGAATTCTTTAAATTGCGCGGGCAAGGAATGAAAATCATCCGGAACCGGCTGCTGCGCTATTGCGCTTTCGGCAACCACCTTAGTTCTTATCACAGCGTGCGGACAAACCATTGCGCATTTGCCGCATTGAATGCAGATAGATGCGTCCCATTCGGGAATATCCAAGGCAATATTACGTTTTTCATATTTTGAAGTGCCAACCGGATAAGTTCCATCAAATGGCAGCGCGCTAACCGGCAAATCATCACCTTGCATATCCAGCATAGCGCCGATAGTGTTTTGCACAAAGTCTGGCGCAACGCCGGAAATAGCAGGCCTGCGGAAAAATTGCGGCGCGTTGTCAGATTCAACGGAGGGAATCGCCACTTCATGCAGATGATCCAGCGCGGCGTCTACCGCGG
>JAKAOI010000010.1 GCA_021812265.1 Chloroflexota bacterium
ACGCTGGCCTTTGTTGTTCGGTTTCTTTTTGGGGCATGGTGCACCTCCTTTTCATTCTTCTATTCTATCACCTTATCCTAGAGTCACTACCGAATATTGCTTGGCGGATAATGATGCCTCCCATGCTATGCGCCACCACCTGAACATGAACTCCCCATTGGGTGTAATCATCCCAGATATACCATGCCAGTAAACATGAGGTATGACGAATATCTTCATTTAATGTGCCATTGTTGCCGCTAAACCACCCAGCGCAGTGACTATATTCAGGGCCAAGATAAAAATCACAATTAGAGTCACCGTTATAATATCCTACACTCACTGTAGGGTATACTGAACTGTTAAAAAATGTTTTTATTGCGCCAAATTCTGACCATTCATTGCAATTCTGCGCTGCGTTTTGGTTCAGCCCATGCACCAAAATAACCGGATCATAGGTTGCCGCTTTTGCTTGCTGCGGAGCCATAATTGTGGCCGCGCCAACTGTAATAAGAGTAAGCAGAGCTATCAGCGCAAACTTGAAATACTTCATGAAAAAACCTTTCACTTGAATATACGTGTATGTGTGCAAATTTTATTGGATGTTTTGTAAAAGTGAACCGTGTTGCCAGCAACAATCAGGCGTCTTGATAGATAACATTGCCCTGATTGTCGGTTGACCACAGGCGCGGCTGCCCTGCTGCGTTTGCTGTAAGCAGCGCAATTTGTTTATTTGTCACTTTAACCCATTGCCTATTTTGCAGCAGATAGGTTCCATCTCCTCCGGCAATTGCAGAGATTTTACCATCAGGCGAAAGCCACACGCCCAATACTTTTTGTGGAAGACCACTCGTGTTTGTCTGCGCAGTGACTGTTTGTATCCCATTTGTGGATACAGAAATATGGGAACGATCATTGGTTGCATACACGATGACTGCGCCAGTATCGGTCGCGGCAATAGGGATAAGCGCAGTTGTTGCAGAGGAATTGAATACTGTTGTCCAGTGGCTGCCCATGTCTGAAGTTGCTAATCCTATCGTGCTGGTGTTGATCGTTCCCCAAATTTGCAGATTGGTGTGTGTTTCCACAATCAGGGTAAGATGATTGATGGCCATCCCATCGAGTTTGCCATTCACATCCAGATGAACCCCATCCTGACCGGATGGAAACGCGACAACTGCGGTAGTTTCCGGCAACTGCACTGCAAGATCAAATCCGACCACAAAGGTAGAGCCATCCCACCCGGTTTGCGATACGGTGGCGTCAGAAACCATTGTGACAGATTGTGTGGTCCACGTTGTCCCGCCGTCATACGACTGCTGAATACTGTACACACCGGGCATCGGAACATCACTGGAAAGCAGCGCAACATCCAGGGGATTGGTTGGATCTGAGGAGATGATATCGCCAATCGTTGTTTGAATGCTGGATATTTTTTGCCATGTTGTTCCAAAGTCGGTAGTTTTATAGATTGCCTGGGTTGATTTGGTTACCAGCGCAGAAGCATACCCAATTGCAGGTGTCTGCGCAGAAAATGTATAGCGAGTAACCGTGTTGGGCAAGCCTTGCGCTGCAGTCCACTTGCCCAATATTTGCGTTCCGCCGGTTTGAGCGCCAGAAGGTTTCGTGGGAATGGAAGAACTGACGCCGACAGCTATAGTTTTTATGCGCTTTCTTCTGCCGGCTGGCTAAGGGGTATATGCGGTTTGGGAATAAAGAAATAGCCAAGCAGCATCAGCGCATACCCTCCTTCAATCACCCAATACGCCGGAAGTGATTGTAAGTTAAATATCAATATAAAAAGCTGCCAAGCTATCGGATTTGTAAGATAATTGATGATTAAAGATGTAAGAAAAATTCTTTTTCCTAGTGTTGTTGGCTTTCGAATGGCAAGGATGATGAAGAAAATCGGTAATAAAACGGAAGTGATTATAAATAATATATCCTCCGTACTGTATGCTATTATATAATAATTAATAAAATTATTATGGTAAATATTAAAAACATAACCTATCTCAAGTTGTATATAATACATACTTGTGTATGTTTCATTGTTATAAATAAATAGAGGGAAAAAAATACAGACAATAACTGCAATCATTCCAATGGCGATGAAGACTCGATAGAGCCATTTTGGAATTGCAGAAAAATAAGTTGGTATGGTTATATTTACAGTTTCAATACCTGATTGGGGAAGAATTGCTTTTTGCAAGAAAAAATAGCCGGCCATCATGATCAAATAGCCGCCTTCCATTATCCAATATCCGAATGTTGTTAGAACAAATGACGCAAATCGATGGGCAAAAATTCCGGGAAATATATTTGTCATGCCTATTGGGTTGCTAATATAATTGAAGGTGAGAGCTATGAGATAGTACTGCGCTAGTTTTTGTGTTGATTTTGGAGTGGCAATAATCATAATAAGCAAGATGACCAACGCAGCAGATGAGATGAGAAATAAAATATCCCCTATTATATCTGCAATTTGGAAACTATAAAGTATATGTTTATGTATATTATCCGTTATTATAAATAGTTCTTGCTGAAATATATCCCAACCATTATATGTTATTGTTTGAAAATGAGGCGTTTTCCCGGGAATAATTGGCGGAATTGGGACTAAGTTACCATTTTTATATAAAGGGATAAAGTAACAGATAAAAATTGTAAGGAACCCAATGACAGGCGCAATTTTATGGAGTCGCTTTGCGTTTATTGCAAGCAGTGATTGCATATTTATAATCCATTGCCTTTCGTGTATATTTGAGTTGTTTGTATACAAACAGCGCAGGAGCTAACGTATGTCAACTCTTGCGCTGCCGCGTTGTAATATTATTGAGCAAAAGCGCTTGGTGTGCAATATTGCAAGGATGTTCCCGAAGGAGCGCCAACATTGTTGGCTATCCACCCCGTAGACGCAGAATACCACCATTCATGCAACCTGCCATCACTGCCGCAATAGAAAACACTTTGCAGTTCCCTCGAATCCAGATGATAGGAATAGGCGCTCGGAGAACCGGTTGCGTTCGCTGGATGCCGCACAACAGTCCAAGAACCTTGCTGCAGAAATTCCCAGACAACGCCACTGGTATCAGTGACATAAACATCATTATCAACTGCGCCATTTTGCAGGAAGGCATGTGCGTTAGGTGAATATGTCAGCGCTGGCGTTATACCAGTCTCTGCAGAAATATCAGTGATGCTCCAATAACCGCCAGAGCTGGCACTGCCGGACCATAATAATTCGTAGAGATGCCGGTTTGTTCCTAGAACATACACAAGATGGTATATCGAAGTCATCGAATAATCAGTATAGGTATATGCGCTGGGTGTTCCCATAAAGGTGAGTCCTTGTGATAAATCTGATGCTTGCCATGTTGTGCCAGAGTCGGTTGTATAAAGTTCCCAAAGGTGTCCATTTGTAGCAACAGCGTATACATCCAGCACACCGTTTCCTTGAAAAGGCTCCCAATGCCCGTTTGGCTGTGAACCATAAAAAGAGATATTTGCAATTCCAGCCATTGAACTGATATTGATATATTTCCATCCAATACCTTGAATCCATTTGCTGAAATAGATATTCCCATTTGTCCCAGTACCAAATACTGCGTGGTCAAGATTGCCAGATTTATCTTGGAAACTTATGGCGCTTGGCGCGCTGCTATAGTACCAACTTGAGGAGTAAGTAAGATCCCCATAATGCCATGAACCATATTGATACCAGAACTCATAAAGATGCCCATTACTTCCGGTAACATATACATCCAAAACAAAGTTATTCGATTGCATAAATGAGGAAGCGCTCGGTATACCTTGCAAAGGTAAATTGGGATTAGTAGCTGCGCTTACATCACTGATTGCTAGGTTTGTTCCGTTATTCCAATGATAATCATATAAATGATGATTTGCTGCAATAACAAATACATGATCATCAGTGATAGCAGGGGTTAGCGGTCCTGTTCCGTTAAAGCTATTTGTGAGCGCCCAATGCATCATCGCTAATGAGCCATAATGCATTGAATATTGTTGATAACCGCCCCCGCCCATAATATTGGCGCTACAATATACTAAAGGAGAATCAATACATATCTGAATCGGACTATTTATAAAACTGAAACGTCTATCAGTTAAATAATCACCATGTTGATAACATGTTCCTCCGTTATTGTATTGCACATATGGGGATTGATCTGTAAAGAGGATATGCATTCCGCCATACATATCAACTGTGTCACCCCAATAATCAAGTGACTGTTTAAGTGGTAGCGCTTCAGTACCGTAATCTGCAACGTCACAATATGGGCTGCCCATCATTGTCCAATAGGTCCCAGTATATCCTTGAGGATTTTGTCCGGGATAAAAGTGTCCGTTATCAGTTGAACCATGAATGAGTGTCTGCATAAAAGGTTGGTCTTGCTGCATTTCAAGGATTTGATTACATGCTAGATCGCATAACATACCTCCTAATAAACTATTGGGAGGTATCTTCCCAAAATTATTTATCCCACCATGAGGGGTAGCCATGGTGACAACATTCTGAACCAGAATATAGGGTGGAAAATCGGGATCAAACGGTGTTGCATAGAGCATCCACCGAGTTATTAACCCTCCCATACTATGGGCAACAATATCAACCGGCTGTCCTTGGGAAGAATAATAGTCCCAAATATACCAAGAAAATTCACAGGCGATATGTCGAATATCTTCATTCCATGTGCCATCCGCAGCGGCGCTATGAAAATATCCAAGGCAATGGATAGAATCATAGTCGTCGAATAAATTTTCTGTGCAGCCGTAATCCGCCTGCATATAGCCGATAGTTCGCAGAATAGAAGGGTTCCAAGTTGGCATACCATCGTAACCATAACTGCCGCTAAGTAACCCCATTGCCGTTCCCCATTCTGTGCCGGCGTCGCATCCACCGGATAAGTAATTTTGATTATTTGCCAGACCATGTATAAATAATACAGGGATAGAAGTGCTGTTTTCCCATAACGCGCTGGTTCTTGCTGTTATAGGTTTTGGTTTAAGATTAAATTTTTTAATTTTTTGCTGTACAACAGATTGTACATAGGGATAATGCGGAGTAATTGGTGTATTTAGTGAAGTTGTTGCTGCAATGGCAGGGCTAGATGAAGCTCCCCAAAATACTGTAAATAATCCTGCTACTAAAAAGAAACGAAAGAAATAACCAATTTGTAACGAAATTGTTTTCTGCATCAAAACATCCTTCTATAAACAAGCGGTTGCGCAGTGAAAAACAGATATCTTAAGCTATATCAACTATGATTTCACTGCATAAAATATAATGGAACAGAAACAGAAAAAATAAATAAATTTTCCTGAATACCTGCTTTTAAAGTGTATAATTTCAGTGAAGTTTTGTCTTGACAAAACTTCACTGCTGATGGGTGTTATTTAGGGGGATGTTCGTGTAATAGAGTGATATATACAGGGCTTTCACTTCAGCATGAAAAAATCGGGGATGTACAAGGGGCAGCGCCCCTTGTACAGGGTTCTGGGGCGCCTCCAGACATCCCCTTGTTTCAGATACCAAGAAAATGCGCTTCTCCTTCAAGCGAAAGTCTTAATATAATATATTTTTATATAATTTGCTGGCAGAATGATATTGTTTTTATAAATTTTGGAGAAAATATCGGCATATACTCTGTGCTGAGATAGATTCAGCGGCGCTTTTTGCTGAATTTTAAGATATAAAAAAACCTGCAAAAGATGCAATATATCTTCTTTTGCAGGTCTGATGCGCGCAAATTGATTTATATTATTTGCGTCATTTGCCGGATGCTGCGGCGCGAGTAATATATACTACTGTTTCGTGGCCATCCAGCCGGTCTGCCGGAAACGTTTCCGTATAGGCCGCGGCTGGCGCTTTAGAGTCCAGCCGAATCAATTTCAGCTTTTTCGTCAGCGTTTCTTCGCGGATATATTCAGCGTATTTTTCCAGCAACGCTTTAAAAGCGTCATCAACAGCAAGTGTTGTGTCGATGGTGTCTTCAATCGCCAAATTGGCGTTTTTGCGCGCTGAATTGATATAATGGGACAAATCACGCGCCAGCCCTTCAGCTTCCAGCTCGGGAGTGAGGGTAATATCCAGCGCTGCTACTAAGCCAGTATCTTCAGCGGCAATAAATCCCTCGCGCGCTGTAAATCCAACCGAAACTTCGTCAGCGTTCAGTTCAAGCGCCGCGCCATCAGGTAAGCGAACCGACAAGCGTCCGTCGGTATATAATTTCATTGCTGCTGCGCTGTCGGCAGACTTTAGGGCCTCTAAGATATTTCGCATCTGTTGGCGGTATTTTTGTCCCAGCGCAGCCATGTTCGGTTTTATCTGCGCTTGCAGCATAGCGCTGTCGGCGTCTAAGAACTTTAGCTCTTTAATATTCAGCTCTTCCAAAATCTGCTCAGATAAATCGAGGAGTCTTGCGCGCTTGGTTTCATCAATACGCACATACAAGGCTTGCAATGGCTGGCGAACACGTTTTTTTGCGGTTTCCCGCGCCGAGCGGCCGAGGTTTACCACTCTTTGCGCCAAGCGAATTTCTTCTCGCAACGATTGGTTTACCAATGATTCATGCGCTTTGGGCCAGTCGGTTAAATGCACTGAATCACGAACAGCGGCGCTTGTATCAGAACGTGTTAAGTTCAGATACATCTCTTCGGCAATAAATGGTGTAATGGGGGCAAGCAGCTGACAAACTGTAACAAGCGCTGTATACATTGTTTCATATGCAGCTGCCTTATCTTTATCCAGCCCGTTTCTCCAAATGCGCCGGCGAACCCTGCGAACATACCAGTTAGACAACTGTTCAATAAAGTCACTTAGCGCAATGGTTGCTCTGCGGCTGTCGAAGACGGTAAATCCGGCGGTAACTTCGCGAATTGTTTCTTGAAGCTCAGCCAATATCCAACGATCTACCTCAGTTAAATGATTCGGTTTAACACCATGTTTTCCCGGCGTAAATTGATCGATATTTGCGTACGTTACAAAGAAATAATACACATTCCAAATTTTATCCAACGGACTGCGCACTTGCATCCATTTGTCATTTAACCGCACCGGAATTTTGGCTGATTTTGCTTTGCGCATTTCCTCCATTGTAGGCAGAAGCGGAAACCAAACATCTTGTTCAGGATTTTGGCTCATAAACAGCCAGCGCAACGTATCAGATCCAATGCGTTCAGAAGCTTCATCAAACCAGACGGCGGTGCCATCGCTTTTGTGCATTGGCCTGCCTTTATCCGAAAGAACTGAGGCAAAACCGAGTACAGTTTCAAATGGCGCGCGGTGTTCTAATACAGTAGACATAACAAGCATGGAATAAAACCAATTACGAAACTGGCCGGGAAAGCTTTCGGTAATAAAATTGGCGGGAAACCAATCATTCCAATATTCTTGGTTGTCGCGGTAATGCAAGGTAGAGTATGGCACAATGCCCGCATCCAGCCAAGGGTTTCCCACATCTTTAATGCGTTCGCAAATAGCGCCGCAGGTGGGGCAGGCAATCTTCACGGCGTCGATCCACGGTCGGTGCGGTGTATGTCCCTCAAAGCTTTCCCAGCCTTCTACAGCGCGATTTCGAAGCTCAGTTTCACTGCCAATGACCTCGAAAGTATTGCAGTTGGCGCATTCATAAATCGGCAAAGCCAACCCCCAATAGCGCTTTTTGGAAATCATCCAATCTTCCATATTGCGCAGCCAATCCATCTCGCGTTCCAAGCCAAAATCAGGAATCCAGCGGATACTGCTGACAACATCCATAATTTCATAACGCAAACCTTTGCGCTCGGGGTTATTGTGCGGCCCCATGGAAATAAACCATTCTTCAACATTCCGAAACACTAACTCTGTGCCGCATCTCCAACAATGCGGATAAACATGTGTAGTCACTTCGGTAGTATAAAAAAGGTCCTTTGTTTTTAATGCGTCGAAGATTTCTCTGCGTACATCATTCACAAATTTTCCCGCAAGCCAGCCATATTCTTCGGTATACACGCCGCTTTCGTCAATCGGCGCCAGCAGCCGCAGTCCTTCATCTTTTCCTAAAAAGAAGTCTTCGCGGCCGCAGCCCGGGGCAATATGCACAATTCCGGAGCCTTCGGTTGCGGCAACTTCGCTCCAAGCAACAATATAGTGTGTATGGGGGTTTTCCTTTGGCGTAACACCGGCGGCGTAAAACGGTTTTTCACTCCACGCAGGCAAATCATCAAATGGGCCTTCATATTCCCATCCAACCATGGCAGATCCCGGAAGTTCGCCTACCACAGTGTATGCGCCTTTAGTATGGCCGCGCAATTTTTCCAGTTTTGGAACCAGATCTTTGCACAAATAATATATGCTGCCGTCTTGCTCTACACGGGCGTATTGCAGATCGGGGTTAACAGCGCAGGCAACGTTGGCGGGCAGCGTCCATGGGGTAGTGGTCCACACTAACAGATATTCTCCGGGCCGCTGTTTCAGGGCAAACCGCACATATACGGAAGTATGCTGAACTGTTTTGCGACCCTCATTAATTTCCATATCGGAAATGCCTGTTGCGCACCGCGGACACCATGGCATGGAATCACGTCCCTTATAAATCAGGCCGCGTTTATTGCATGTGTTTAGGAATTTCCAAATGGTATAGTTGTTTTCTTCCGACATAGTGAAATAGGAATTATCCCAATTGGTCCAGTACCCTAACCGCTGCGATTGTTCGGTAATAATATTTGCGAATGTTTGCACTCGCGCTTTACATGCGTTTACAAAATTATCGATTCCAAACGCTTCAATATCGCGCTTGCTTTGAAAGCCTTTTTCTTTTTCAACCTCTACTTCTACCCATAGGCCTTGGCAATCATAGCCGTTTTGGTAGCGCTGTTTTTTACCGAGCATCGTGTTAAACCGCTGATACATATCTTTATATGCGCGGTTCCATGCGTGGTGAACACCCATCTTATTATTGGCTGTAATAGGTCCGTCGATAAACTTGAATCGCTCGGTTGCATGCTCATTGCGCCGCAAGTATTTTGCCATAATATCGCGCTGTGTCCATCTGCGCAGCAGAGCGCGTTCCATTTTAGGAAAATCCAGCTTATTTAAAGGTGTAACTTGTTTAAATGGCTGTTTAGTTTGTGGCTTAGGTTTTGTTGATGTTGTCATTTTTGCCCGACTCCTTGAACCCAAAATTGCATAAAAAAAGCCGCCCCCTATACTTAGGGGACGGGACGTATAATGTTTCCCGCGACGCCACCCCGTTTAGCCATACCAAGTTTTTTGTATGCGCGGAATTCGCTGCTGCCTTGCGGCGGCGCGTTTTCCATATCATAGCTTAGACTGAAAGCGGGGCAAATAGTATTGTTATATTTTGCTCGTTTTAACGCCTTCCGTTATTGTAAAAACCGGAAATATGACTCACTTCATTGCGCGTATCGTTTACGCTGTTTCACGATAACGGGTGAGCCGCCATACTCTCTGCGAATATGGGTGTATCCCGGAAGCGATATGTCATCCAAGTTGCGCGCCGCGTTTCACAACCCGCGGCTTTCTGCAGCGCAGCGTTTTGGAATCATTTTTCCGGACATCTTTCATCTATTTGGTTACAGTATAATGTATTGGGTAAGAATGGCGCAAGTACTATAGTCCAAAGAGGGCAGTAAAATGGCATACATATACATGGCCAAATGGCTCAATCGACTCCGGCAGAAATATGTTTGAGGGCGTGGCTTCATATTGCCGCTTATTTGTTATTTACAGAACAGAAAATATAGATTGATATATCGATAAAGTGATATACTGTTAATAAATTCATTTTTGTTGTATAGCAATTGAGTGTGCGCGCTTACCTGAAATTCAAGGAAGTTTTCCATCATTTGGTGTGATTTCCGCTGATTTTCCGCCTCAATGTTTGTTCAACATGACAAATTGTAATTGCATTGTTGTCTGGGCCAGAATCTTAAAAAGGAATAATTGGGAATAGGGGACACCCCACACCCTGTCAGAGGGCATGCTGCCCCCTGCGCCTCCTGTTGTATGCTTCGCTTTCGTTCAGGTCTCTAATATAATACTATAAATATGCAATCAATCACATTGAAAGGTGATAAAACGCTATGGGTTTTCCGACTGAATTCTCCGAACAAATACACCTGCTTGCGGCGCAGTTTGGCGATCCGGTTCTGCATCACGCAGTTTTGCCAGGTAACCGAAATATCCACAGCAAATCTCGGATTGCTGAAGTGTGTATGGTAGTGCGTAATATACAGGGGAAAATTTATTTGATGCGCAAACCGTTTTATCCCAAGGGAATATTTCGCATTCATACCGGCGGCATTGAGAAAAAAGAAACTATAATAGAGGCGTTTCATCGCGAACTTTTTGAAGAAACGGGATTGCTGGAACCGCAGCCCCATTTTGCCGCTGCAATTAGCTATGCGGATTCGGAAGAGTCGGAGCCATCTTTTTTCACTTTTGCTTTTATCACGAATCCTACGGACCAGGAACTGATTTCGCATGATGATAGTGAACACATTGAAGAGCTTCGTTTAATTGATATTCAAGATCTGCCGAATTTAGCGACTCAATTATCCGGTATTGGAATACAATATAGTAAAGATGCAGATATAGAATTTCAAAGTTGGGGTATATTTCGAAGCGTTGCAGTTTCGCAGATATATCGTTTTTTAACACGTTAATTTTTTAACACAACCAGATAAGGACACTCTTTTTTGATGAAAATTCCCGCACAGTTCCCAACACTTAGTGAAATGCTCACTCCGCAAACATTAACCTATTTAACCGGATCGCAAGTTCCGGTTGAATCTTTTACGAAAGAAATATTGGAAACAGGGTTTAGCGGCAACTTGATAGAACGGCTTACCCTGAAACAAAACGGACAAGAGATTGGAACCCTCATTTTAAAACAAAATGAAACGCAAACATCTTGGTTTGCTAAATCGACCCATGATGATTTGGGTCGAGAGGTCCGTTTTGCTCAATCGGAACTTTGGGAACATTTGCCGGATTCTATAGATTCCCCGATTTTGGCTACAGTTCTTTGGCCCGATAACGCTTCGGCAATTTTGATGAGGGATGAAGGCGCCGCAATATTTTCTGCCGCCAAGTGCTATGAAACAGCGGAAAATGACGCGGAACTGCTGCGTTTTATTGTGAATGCGCTGGCGGATATGCATGCGGCGTTTTGGAACAGTCCGATGCTGGAGCAAGTTCCGTGGCTAACATCACCGGCCGATTCCCTGCTGTATTTAACCCTGCCGCATTTAACTGCCGCCGGCACGGACGGAGAGTCTATCGAATATGGCGGCGCGGCAATGCGCATGTGGGGGCGTATTTGGAGCATGCTGAATCCGGCTACTGCGCAAGTGATTCAGCAAACCATAGCTCATCCACAAAAACTGCTCGCCGCTATCGAATCTTTGCCGCAAACATTAATTCACGGGGATATTTGGCTGGCCAATTTAGGCGTCCGCGACACAAAATTATTGATTTTGGACTGGGCGCTGGTCGCCAAAGGTCCCGCGTTGTATGATCCCATGTGGCTGGCGCAAACTTGGCGCGCGGCGGATCCGCAGGAAACATCTGAAATGTATCGCGCGGCGCTGTTGCAGCGCGGTGTTACCGACGCGCAGAATGATACGATATGGGCGCTGATGATGGATTGCGCAGTAGTTCGATCGTTATTTACATCAGCGGAGTGGCTGGCGCGCGAAGTTGTTGGCGCTTCTACCGATGAAGATGAGCGGGTTGCTTTAGCGCATATTCGCTATTGGATGTCGCGCGCGGCGGAAATTATTACAGCGCGCGGCTGGTAAAAGCTATCTTGGCGTCGTGTGGCGCGCTGCGCAAGGGATGATGGCGTCCCTTGCGCAATGTTGCTTTATTGTGGGCGTTAATGAAACGCGGAAAGCTGCTCTTGCAATTTGCGCACAGTTTCTTCTGCAGTGGCAAGCCGGTCTTTTTCAGACTGAACAATCTCTGCCTTGGCGCGCATAATAAACTGTTCGTTGCTTAATTTTGCGCGGACTTGGGCAATGAGCTGCTCTGTTTTCGTAATTTCCTGCTGCAGCCGCTCTTTTTCTTTGTGGATATCTATTAAACCGGCCATCGGCAAATATATTTCGATATCTTCAACCAGCAGCGCTATGGCGTTGGCAGGCTTTTCGGCAAGCTGTTTTTTGCAAACCGGCTCTTCAGTTCGCGCCAACTGAGAAATAAGCGCGCTTTGACGCCGTATCGCTTGCAGGTGGTCTCCTGCGGCAATAATAATGGGAATCCGCCGGGAAGGCTCTACCGCAACCTGCTTTTTAGCGTCACGAATTCGGGTGATCATTTGCCGCAATAAATCAAACTCAGCTTCCGCCGCTTCATCACAATGGGAAAGATCGGCTTCCGGCCATGGCGCCGTTATCAACGCCGGAGGCGGCGCTAATTCGGATTTGCTGCGCGCCATCAGCTCTTCCGGGTCGGCGCCGATGAGCAATTGCCAAATTTCTTCGGTAACAAACGGCATAAACGGATGCAGCAGCCGCAAAGAACGATCGAGCACAGCGCGCAAGATTCGCGCCGTTAACGCGCGTTGCGCTTCCGGTTGCCCATCCGCCATCTGATGTTTTGCCGCCTCTAAATACCAATCGCAGAATTCCGACCAGAAAAAATCATATAACTGCCGGCCGGCCTCGCCAAACTGAAAAGCGTTCATCTGTTCGGTTACACTTTGGGTTACCCGCTGCGCGCGGGAAATAATCCAGCGGTCTGCTATCGTTTTTCCCTTAATCTTTTCCAGTGTCTCTAACGGTCCTGCGTATTCCTCGGTTTGAATTAACGTAAACCGGCCGGCGTTCCATAGCTTATTGGAAAAATTGCGCCCACCTGCTATGCGATCCGGATTTAGTTTAATATCATTGCCCGGTGTAGAGCTGGTAACAATCGTGTACCGCAATGCGTCCGATCCAAAGGTGTCTATCGTATCTATTGGATCTAACCCGTTTTTCAGCGATTTACTTACCTTTCTGCCATGTTGATCACGAATCAATCCATGCAGATATACCGTGTGAAACGGCACGGTTCCCATAAAATGAATACCGGCCATTACCATGCGCGCTACCCAGAAAAATATAATATCATATCCCGTTTCTAACACTGCTGTAGGGTAAAACTCTTGCAAATCGGGCGTGTTGTCGGGCCATCCAAGTGTGCTGAACGGCCATAGCCACGAACTGAACCATGTATCCAGCACGTCAGGGTCTTGTTCCAATGTTTCAGATCCGCACTGCGAGCAGTGAACGGGGTCTTCACGGCTGACTGTTACAGCGCCGCAATCGCCGCAATACCATGCAGGTATGCGATGCCCCCACCAAAGCTGCCGGGAAATATTCCAATCGCGGATATTGGTCAGCCATTCAACATAGGTTTTTTCAAATCGTTCGGGAATAATTTTCAATTGGCCATATTTTACGGCGTTCAGCGCAGGTGTAGCCAGTGGCGCCATTTTTACAAACCACTGTTTCGATAGCAGCGGCTCAATAACTGTGTCACATCGCTCGCAGTGTCCGCTGCGCACGTTATAGGCTTCCTGTTTAACGATACGGCCCGCTTTGGCCAGATCTTCTAAAACTCGCTTCCGCGCCTCAAAGCGATCCAACCCTTGGTAAGGGCCGGCGTTTGCGGTCATATGCGCGTCGAACCCTAAAATTTGAATTTGCTCTAGGTTATGGCGCTGGCCAATTTCAAAGTCGGTAGGGTCATGCGCGGGAGTTACTTTAACCGCGCCGGCGCCAAATTCTGTTTCAACAGCTGTATCGGCAATAATGGGTATGCGGCGGTTTAGCAGCGGCAAAATGGCAAATTTGCCAATAAGCGCAGTGTATCGCGGATCTTTTGGGTGAACGGCTATAGCGGTGTCTCCCAACATTGTTTCGGGGCGGGTTGTGGCGACGGTGATTTCACGCTGCTGCTCAGTTTGCCCGGGAAACGGCTCGATTGGGTAACTGATATATGTGAGCGCGCCATCAGAATCTTTATTAGTTACTTCTAAATCGGAAATAGCGCTTTGACACCGCGGGCACCAATTAATAATGCGTTCACCGCGATATATCAAGCCTTCTTCATACAGCCGCGCAAATACTTCGCGGACGGCTCGGCTTAATCCGTCATCCAGCGTAAAACGCTCGCGTTCCCAGTCGCACGATGCGCCAAAACGGCGGGTTTGCGTTTGGATGCGCTTTTTATATTCTGCGACCCAAGCCCAAACTTCCGTAACAAAATTTTCTCGGCCAAGGGTATGCCGAGTTTGTTTTTTTTCGGCAATATGTTTTTCAACAACGTTTTGGGTTGCTATACCTGCGTGGTCTTCACCGGGAACATACAGCGCGGCGTCACCGAGCATGCGGTGATAGCGGATCATCAGGTCTTCCAATGTGGCGGCAAGAAAATGTCCGGTGTGCAACGCGCCGGTTACATTTGGTGGCGGCATGCTGATGACAAAGGATTTGCGGCCTTGGGTATGCTGTGGCTTAAAATAGCCATTGCGTTCCCAAAAAGCATAAATGCGCTGTTCAACTTTGCCCGGTTCATAGCCAGTGGGCAGGCTGCGCGCGGAATTGGGGAATTGAGCGGTAGTCATATAGCGGCTCCCTATGTGTGATTACGCCAATGCAAAATAAGCTTTTACATGGCTAGGCCCCCTATATCAAGGGCGATGGGAGCGTATCGCGGGGCCACCTTGTTCACGAAGCGTAATACAGAAGCCGGATGAGCCGGCAAGCGCGCATATGTAACGCTGAACTATGTAAAACGTTCGCCTCTGGCGCGTAACGAGCGCGCACGTTTGCCGGTACCGGATGGCGCAATGCAATCTTTCCGGGCAAAAAACAGCCGGGTCACTTCACTCTTTTACGGCAGAGAGACTTTCACCGTGTGTCTCCTCGCTGCGCTGCGTAAAAAAAGGTACTCATCCCGCCGGTAAACAAGGGCAATACAAGCACATAAAGCCCATGTGTCTGATTCTGCGCAATTGACACAGAATCTATAGATAGTATATCCGCTGCAAAGGCTGTATGTCAAAGCGCAGTTTTGCAGCGTGTATGGCGTATAATCTTGAGAAGTTGGGAAGCCGTCAAGTTAAATCTGCGCCGCATTGATTTCTTTAATATAGCCGGTGTTGCTGGGCTTTAGTATTTCACTGTGCGGCGCCAGCGCAGGAATGAGCTGAATAATTTTACTATGCAGACTGTCACATGAAGAT
>JAKAOI010000369.1 GCA_021812265.1 Chloroflexota bacterium
CTGATCGTGAATGAGTTTCATTGATATTCGATCCGTTGAGGATACTGAAAGCCGCAATGGCGGTATATTCCGGCAAGGTGTGTGTCTGGTTTCATTGATATTCGATCCGTTGAGGATACTGAAAGAGAAAATGTCTGAACAGCAGCAAACCGAATTGTATGAGTTTCATTGATATTCGATCCGTTGAGGATACTGAAAGTTAATTTGGTTAAAACACGCTGTAAAAGATCTACATTGTTTCATTGATATTCGATCCGTTGAGGATACTGAAAGGTAAATGATGCCGAGGGGGAAATAGGATCATAGGGCGGTTTCATTGATATTCGATCCGTTGAGGATACTGAAAGGCACATCCGGAAATGCGCGAATATCAAACGCGGTTGGTTTCATTGATATTCGATCCGTTGAGGATACTGAAAGCATGCCACGTGATGGCATGCGTCTGCAGGAGCATGAGGTTTCATTGATATTCGATCCGTTGAGGATACTGAAAGACCGACTACATCTAACACTGCCGCTGACGGAAAAAACGTTTCATTGATATTCGATCCGTTGAGGATACTGAAAGAGAGTCAATGCGTCTGATGGTAACTGGGGCGCTTTGTTTCATTGATATTCGATCCGTTGAGGATACTGAAAGCAACATAGCGGCCACTTGCAGTTTGCCATGTCCACGCAGTTTCATTGATATTCGATCCGTTGAGGATACTGAAAGTTGTTGGAGACGTGCGAGTTTTTCTGCGTTGGTGGGTTTCATTGATATTCGATCCGTTGAGGATACTGAAAGATGAGAAAAAGAGTTCATTTTCTCTGATAATTCGATGTTTCATTGATATTCGATCCGTTGAGGATACTGAAAGGTGGCAGATTTACCACGTATGCGTCGTGGTGGATCCGGTTTCATTGATATTCGATCCGTTGAGGATACTGAAAGTTGACGATGATGCGATAGTAGCGATCAAAAAACAGGTTTCATTGATATTCGATCCGTTGAGGATACTGAAAGAACATCATAGTTTGGCACGCGGCTGGCAATGGCACGCGGTTTCATTGATATTCGATCCGTTGAGGATACTGAAAGACGTATCTATGAAGCGCATAAAAAAACTGCGCGCCTTATCATCTCCTTACGAACAGCGCGCAGCCAAAGCGTGAACTCCCGTTCACAACGCCGGAATCCCTTCACCGACATCTCTATCATACACCCGCCGCAAAATATTCCATGACCCAAAATCTTCCGGATATCATTTATTACTTGCTTGTTCGCTAAAAATAGTGTATCTTTGTCGCAAGGAGGGTCTGGCCAGATAATGTTATTTCAGAGAGTAAATATATCAAAAACCTTTCCCGTTCTGAATGAATCTGTCCAGCGGCAGCAAAACATGTGGTTTTTTAAAAAGAAAACACCAAACAATTCTGCGGCAGCGCAGGCTATTATACCGCAAACAATGGTTATTCGCGGGCGGCAATTTGCGCCTGACGCGCCTTATGCTCTGCCCAAAGATTGGAAAGAAGATCAGCGGCTGGATATGCAGCACTTTATGTTCCGCAAATATATGCGCGGCAACTTTATGGCGCCAATTACCAACCCTCGCTCTATCTTAGATGTTGCGTGCGGAACCGGTCGCTGGGGCGCCGAAATGGCTCGGCAATTTCCTCACGCAAATGTGTTTGGCGTCGATATAAAATGCCCGGATGAAAATGGCCCTGCTATCATTGGACCCGATCTGAAAAAGCCCGATAATTATTCTGTGATGCAAGGCGATATTACGCAAGGGGTTTTGAATAATTGGGAAAATTTATTTGATTTTGTGCATATGCGCTTAGTGGTGGTTGCGCTGCCCAGCTCTCAATGGGACACCGCCATCGAATCTATTATTGCAATGACAACTCCCGGCGGTTGGATAGAGCTTGTAGATGGGATAGTGTCTCCTATTCCCGGCGATTCACAAGCTATGCAAAAACTATTTCAATGGAATTACCAAATTTTTACAAAACGCGGATTTGACTTACGCGCAGGTGAACATCTCGGTGAACGGATGCAACGCGCCGGGCTGAAAAACATTCATTTCTATAGAATTGATGTTCCCATCGGTTACGCCGCCGGGGAAGACGGCAGTATGATGGCTGCAGATATTGAAGCCGTCGCGCGCGCAACTAAACCCCTGTGTGTGCACAATAATATCGTTTCATCAGAAGATTATGACGCCGCGTTAGAGCAATATCACCAAGATTTAGTTCGGGCGCGGGGACAGTTTTATCCGCAATTTGTAGCTTACGGACAAAAAATATAACCGCGCGGTTATATCACTGATATTGCCGTACACAGTTGGCGTCAGATTTACTGTTCTTCAATCAATTAGAAACTGGCGCCAATATATGGTGTTCCGACTGTTGGAATGTGTATATTGCTTATCCACAATACTTTGCCGGTTTGCAGCGCAATATTTTCAAAATAGTAGGTTGTTTTATCGATCACGTTGCTCAAATATAAATTTTGCGCATTCTCCAGCGGAAGAGCGTGGTACGCTCCCAAAATATACTTACTCCAAAGCTCTGCGCCGGTGTGCAGATTATATACGCCAAAACTGTCATATTGCATAAGCATTATGTGTGTTTGATCGGTTATCACTATCTCTTTAGGATAGTTATCCTGATATGTCCCACTATAAAATGGGAAAGAGTATAGTAGTTTACCGGTTGCTTGATCCAGCATATTGATAAGAGAGCTGCCACTGGATACGCCTTTATTAGGAATGACATTTGAAAAATTAGTATAGTCATATTGCAGTGAAGTCTCATTTACCAAAAACAACGATGAAGCGCCGAATTTGGTCTGCCACACAATTTTTCCCGTTGTGTCGATTTTCTGGGCATACGTAAAATAAACGATTCCGGTAATATTGTTTTCAAATACGTTTTGTGTGCGCAGCAGATATATATATTTCTCTGAAGCGCCAATTACCGCAAATGAGTCAGTTTCCCAGTATCCATTTTGTGTTTGTGTATGCTTTTGAAAGACAATTGCTCCGTTGCTCATGCGAATTTCAATTAAAAGCGTCTGAGAATAAACAATTAAAAAATCAGATCCCACAAACATTGCCGAAGCAGCTATGTAGGCGTTATCTTGCGCGCTATTTTTCCATATTGTCGCGCCGGTGGCGGGGTTGATGCGTTCAATTTCATATGTTTGCTGCTGAGAATACGAATAATATCCGGGATTTGAAGGATTTTCTTGCTCCATT
>JAKAOI010000370.1 GCA_021812265.1 Chloroflexota bacterium
TCCGATCTAATGACGGCGGCAAGAGAGTGAACTCCCAATTGCTGCAACAGTTCACGCTGCGCATAAACCATATCATGCACACTGATTTCCGGAAAACGTAATCGATATGCGCAGCCATCCTCGGGATGCGCCGATGTCGGACCACTGCTCCCATAACAACTTCCCAACACGTTGCTGCATACAATAAAATATTTCTCGGTGTCTAACACACGGCCTTTGCCGATTAACGGGTTCCACCACCCGGCTCCCATATCATTGGAATGAATTTCATCGCAGGCATGCGCGTCTCCGGTTAGGGCATGGCAAATTAAAATACAATTATCGCCGGAACTGTTGAGTGTACCCCAAGTTTCATACGCAATTTGCGCCGGCGCAAGAATATTGCCGGATTGCAGAGGAAGAGTCGACAATACAGCCGTATTTTTTACATGCGCTGTTTGCAAAACTCTGTTGTTATTAGGGCAGGCGGACAACATACAAAACCTCCTGAATGAGTATTTACCTCAGTTCAGGGGCGCGAGGATATACCGCGGTACCACCCTGTTTCACCGTACACGGGCGTGCACGGCCTTAGCGCTATCGGCAAATTCTATTTGGCAATACTATCTGCGAATAGCCAGACCTAGTAACGGGGTCTACCCGGCGGGACCTACAAGAAAACGAAGTTCGCCTTCTTTCAGTCTGCAACTCCGAGGTCATTTTCTACCAAACTCTCAAGCGCTGAATTTTCATCAAGTACAGCTCTCTGGGGCTAAAGAGGTTGATATACTCGTCCTCATCAACGTTATTATAATTGATGTTACTAGTATACAAAATAAACTATTGCTTTGTCAAGGCCCAAATAAACCGATTTTTATAATAGCCGGTATAAAAACCGCCGGCATCTGTCGGCGCAGCGGTATCATCAAGAGTTATATAACTTTTGCTGCGGCGCGGAAAATCGGAGATGTACAAGGGGCGGCTCCCCTGTACGGGGTTCTGGGGTGTTCCCAGACCTCCCTTTGTTGCAGATACAAGAACCATGCGCTTCCCTTTCAAGCGAAAGTCCTCAGTTATATATCAATCAACGCCGCCCAATGTGCGATACAATATTAAGAACAAGATATATTTATGATTGGAGGCGCCGTATGGAGCCAACGGAAAACAATCAGCAAAATAAAATTCGCATTTTACTGGTTGATGATCACACCATTCTCCGCGCGGGTGTAAAGCTGATGCTCAGCGCCCAGCCAGATTTTGTTGTGGCAGGAGAAGCCAGAGACGGACATGAAGGGGTTTCAGAGGCTTTGCGGCTGCGCCCAGATGTGGTGTTGATGGATATCACCATGCCCGATATGAACGGTATTCAGGCTACGGTGGAAATTAAACGGCAAATTGCCGACGCCAAAGTATTAATATTAACCATGCACGACAGCGAAATTTACTTATTTCAATGCCTGCGCTCCGGGGCTTCGGGATATATTTCCAAAGAAGCTGCCGATACTGAATTGGTAACTGCAATTCGCACGGTGCATGAAGGGAATGTTTATCTTTCGCCTTTGGCGCAAGCGATTATGGTGGATGACTACCTGCAGCGGGTAAGCGACGGCGATGAAAAAGACTCTTACAGCAGTTTGACAGAACGGGAGCGCGAAATATTAAAACTGATCGCCGAAGGTATGACGAATAACCAAATTGCCGAAAAACTATCAATCAGCCCCAAAACCGTCGATACACACCGCACCCATATTATGGATAAATTAAATATGCACAGCCGCACCGAGCTGGTAAAATTTGCCATGCGGCGCGGCTTGCTGGATGATTAAGTTTTCGCCGCCTGTTGCTCATAAAATTGCGCCGGCGTTCTTCGGCAAAACCGCCAAATCGGCGCTTTCGTTCACTGTCCTGTCTCGGAAACATCCTCCGATTCCGCCACATCTCCGGTTTGCGCTGCCGCTTGCTCTACCATGCGAATCACTTCGCGGGTAATTTGGCTGGGTGTGGAAGCGCCGGAAGTAATGGCAATAGATTCCTTGCCTTTTAGCAACTCCGGATCTATATCCTGCGCGCTGTCAACGCGAATCGCTTGGCTGCCGGCAATTTCTTCGGCTACCTGCGCAAGTCTGTTTGTATTATTCGAGCGCTTATCGCCGACAACAATAGTCAGCTGAACGCCTTTAGCCATACGGGCTACCGCTTCCTGGCGAATTTGGGTGGCGTGGCAAATTTCATTAAATATTTCTATATGGGGATATCTTTGCTTGGCAGCTTCAATAACATCCCTTGTATCCCACTGGCTGAGCGTTGTTTGCGTGGTAACGGCAATTTTTACGGTCTTTTCCGGCGGAAGATCCAGCGCGGCGACATCAGCGGCTGTTTCAATAAGATAGGTGCACTCCGGCGCTTCATTCACTGCGCCTTCCGGCTCAGGATGACCTTTCTTGCCAATATATAATGTTGTATACCCTTTTGCCGCAAGCTCTTTAACAAGATCATGTGTTTTGGTTACATCGGGACACGTTGCGTCGATAACATGCAGCCCCTTTTCTTGTGCGCGCAGGCGAACCGCCGGTGAAACCCCATGCGCGGTAAAAATAACTGTTCCGGAGGTAACTTGCTCTAAAATCTCTAAACGATTCGGGCCATCCAGTGTCACTATCTGCAATTCAGTCAATTCCTGCACTGCAAAGGCGTTATGCACTATTTGGCCGATAATATAAATTGGCCGAGGCAATTCGGGATTTTTCGCGGCGTTACGGGCAATTTGCATAGCGTCTACAACACCAAAACAATACCCTCGCGGAGAAATTTTTATAACTTTCATCAAAAAAACAGCGCGGAGACCTCACCCTGTACAGTTGGGAAGGAAGCGCTTCTCCTTATATATAGCAATATCCATCTTTTCGATGGTTTGACACT
Source organism: Chloroflexota bacterium (assembly GCA_021812265.1). Classification (GTDB taxonomy): domain Bacteria; phylum Chloroflexota; class Ktedonobacteria; order Ktedonobacterales; family JACDGC01; genus JAJYBV01. The sequence continues at coordinate 2,899 of JAKAOI010000370.1, forward strand.
CCCACCCGATAGATCGGGGGGATTCTTCTCTGTTTTCCGCGCAGGGCGTGATTATCAGAGATTCTAGCTTGCACTAGCAACCTGCCGCGTGTCCGGCGGTCTACGCTTTCCCGCGAACGGGTGACGATACTTGATTTCTGCACAAGGTACGATCTGGGCCAATTTCCCATACAGACGTTTGCTCAGAATATTCGATGCCCCTACTGCATCCCGATGGCCAACAAACCCACACGCAGAGCAAGAATAGTTCCTGCCTTTGGGTTTGTTCAGATGACCACATTGCGGGCATGTTTTACTCGTATATGCCTCATTGATGTGTTCAACACTGATGCCCTGTTCTGCTGCC
>JAKAOI010000371.1 GCA_021812265.1 Chloroflexota bacterium
ATTTCCATTTTCTTTTATTATGGTAAATCAGCACGGGGGGGGGGGTGAACAATAAACTGTTTGTTGAAATTTCTTGGCTTTTCATGTGATCCATAAAATCCTCCATAAAATTTGTGTATGATCAAACATATATAGGCTAATAGTCCATAAATATGTTTCTGTTTAAGTATACTAACATACCAGCAATCTTGTTGTCAAACGCCGCAATTTAAATTTCTATATACGCATATCACAAGCGCCAATATTTCCTATTATTTTACACGTAATAGAATGACATCATTAATATGTTGCTATTCCGACAAAACCAATATTTCTCATCTATCTATTTTTAGTATGCATTGTAAATTGTCAAAAAAAATCAACATATTGTTTGAAATCATCATCAGTCATTTTTTAAACTTGTATGGATTCGCGCCAAGAAATACTACAACTACCATATCACATACTTTTCATAAAGCAAATCTACAGCGCCGCCAAAGAAAAAATAACAGCCATACTACCCGGTTATGGCCGATCGTTGTACGTCTTGTGTGAGATATGATAGCATATACTGTGCATAGGTTTGCACATGTTATGTTTTGGGAGGGCACGGTATATGGCGCAGCTCGACGCCCAGCAGAGCGCAAATTTCGCGGATGATTCAGACACTTCAGCGTCTTCGCAGAATTTCACTGAGGGGAAAAAAACATCTGAAGTCTTTGCGCGAGTTGCGCGATATTTCCATGATTGTTTTGCCGCAGACGCGCGCGGCGGAGTTTTAAAAGATATCTTTGAGCAGACCGATTACCGTGTTTTTGCAACCGGCAATGAACAACTGCTTTCCGGAGAGGCGGCTAAAATGGCGGCTCCGGTTAAAACTGGCATAGAAGCCCAAAACGCTGCAGATATGAACCGCCGGGAACGTTTCTTAATTTATGGCTCCATTTTTTTAACGGGAAAAGCCCAAGCGCGCGGCCGGGGCGCCGGGGAGCGCTTTTGCGCGCCGCTGCTGTATTATCCCGCGCACATCGATATTGATGGCGGCAAGGCGTTTGTTTCGGTTTCCCTGGAAGAACAGTACATTAATTTTCCCCTGCTTTCCACATTTATTGAAGCCGAAAGCGACGAACAAGCGCAGGCCTACGCCGAAGCAATTTTGGCGCAATTTCCCAGCGCGCCATTCTCAGAAAACGCCCTAACAGAATTAGCTGATTTGGTCGCCGAACTTATCCCCGATTTAGATACATCCATTCTTAGCGAATACCCGACGCTGCGCAGCGAAGAAAATCTGCGCGAGCTTTCCGGCGGGCCGCTGAAATTAGTTCCCGCATCAGCAGTAATGCTTGCCGCCAGACCATCCGAAGCCAAAGGCGTGCTTACTGAATTACAGGCGCTGGGACAGCGTGGCGCCGTTTCCACACCATTACAAGCCATATTTGAACCCGACGCAGTCCACGCGCCAAACGTTGAAGGCGATCCATCCTCCGTTTTTGTTTCCGCTGAATTAAGTTTAGCGCAGCAAAATATTATTCACCGCGCGCAGTTCCGTCCGCTGACACTGGTTATTGGGCCGCCGGGGACCGGAAAATCGTTTACTACCGCGCAATTAGTGCTGGATACGGTTGCGCGCGGCAAAACCGTCCTGATCACATCCAAAATGAATAAAGCGGTAGATGTGGTTATTGATAAACTGCAGCCATATCTAGGCAGTCAAACATTCATTCTGCGCGGCGGAGACCGAAGTCATCGTGAAGAAATGCGCGCTTGGCTGAACGGTTTGCTTACCAACACAGGGCCACAAGGCGCGCCGCAAGCCGCCAGACCCGGTGAAATTGCTATGCTGGAAGATAGGCTTGCCGCGCTGGACCGCGAACTAAGCGACAGCAAACGGCAAATTTCCGCAACTCTTACATTTGAATCAGACTGGACTGAGGCGCAAGACGAATTAAAAGCCATACACACTCCTGTATACGCAACACAATTTGCGCAGGAAATTGGCCCCGATGAGCTGCTGCGACGCTTTCAGGATGCGCGCCGGCTGGAAGCTTCCACCACACCGCTTTTGGGCTGGGCCGCACGGCAAAGAGGCCAACAGCAGCTTGCGGCGCTGTGCGAAACGCTGGATATACCCGCTGCGCAATGCGAAAGCATTCCCGCTATTGCCGAACGTGAACGCATACGCTTGCGCATACAGTCTTTTGAACGGGCAATTGCCGGCGTGGGCGATATTAACGCGCTGTTTACTACCTATGCGCGATTGCGCGAGGACCGCGGCAAATTGGTCGCCGAGCTGCTTTCCATCCGCCGGCGCGACGCCTTAGCGCAAGCCCTGCGGCATGATCGCCGCGCTTTAGCCGCGTTTCTTACCGCGTTAAACGCAAAGTCCGACGCCGCGCAAGACGCCATCTTCCGCGAAATGAATTTTGATTCGCTGCTGCGCACTTTCCCCATTTGGGCTGTAACCAATCAACACATTGCCGACTTTTTGCCGCTGGCGCCGGAAATGTTCGATCTGGTTATTATCGACGAAGCCTCACAATGCGATATCGCCAGCGCGCTGCCGCTTTTATATCGCGCCGGCCGCGCCGTAGTCTGCGGCGACCCCAAGCAATTGCGGCATCTTTCATTTTTGCGTGAAGATCGCCAGCGAGGCATTGCCACCCAGCACGGCCTTTCCGCAATTGAACGCGAACAGTGGAATTATCGCACACACAGTTTGCTAGACGCTGTAAACCAGTCGCTTCCTACGCAAGATGATGTGTCGCTGCTCGATGAACATTATCGCAGTTTACCGCAAATAATCGAATTCAGCAACGAGCGTTTTTATGGCGGCAGCCTTCGTGTCATGACACGTCGGCCCGACACGATCGGCGCGCGCAGTTTAGAGTTGAAAAAGATAAACGGCAAACGGCGCAAAGAAGGGTTTAACGCCGAAGAAGCCGACGCAATTTTAAAGGAAATTGACAAAATAGCCAAAGCCGAACAAAAACGCGACCCGCGCAATAAATCTTCCATCGGCATTTTATCGCCATACAGAGACCAGATAACATATCTAAATAAACAATTGGCGGCAAAATTAAAGCCGCGCACCTTGCAGGAACATCAAATTGCCATTGGAACCGCGCACACATTTCAGGGTGATGAACGCGATATTATGATGCTAAGCTTTGTGGCAGACCCCACATCGCACCACGCAACAATAACGTTTCTGAATCAGGAAAATCTCTTCAATGTGGCTGTTACCCGAGAAGACAGCGTCAGAT
>JAKAOI010000372.1 GCA_021812265.1 Chloroflexota bacterium
GTTTGATCCAATCGATATCATTGTTAATTCAGTTGATACATATACAAATTGTTCGTGGAATTATTCCAGGGTATATGCGTGTAGTGGTTCGGATTCATATTCAATGGATCAAACTACTGGCTGGGGGCTTGCGTCTCATTCATTTAATTGGTATTATGGCAGCGGATATTCGTTTGCTAAAGCCCAATCTTATTTTCATTTTTCAGATCCAAATTTTCCAGCATGTTTTGGAAATTCTACAGATACATTCTATTCACCTAATTGGTCGCAGGTATCTGCAGGGGGAACGTATACTGGTGGAGTGACAACTTGGGTTTCAAGTAAATCTATTCAATGTGTTTGGCTCTTACATTACGATACATATATTTATGGAGGCTAAAAGGAGCAGAAAATTATGGTAATACTTCATCGTGCGCAGCAAACGCTGGCTCTTTTCATTTTAGTATGGAATATTGTAATGTTCTATCTTTTTGCGTCACTGCCGCTATATACGGTGGGAAATAATCTGTCTGTACGCCATGAAACCTTATTTCAAGCCGGTATGACACCGCTGGGCGCAGTTTGGCTTGCTATATATGGTGTTGTTGCGGCGCTGGTAGTATGGTATGGCTGGCAATCTTTTGCCTATCAACGAAAGTCACTGCTTTGGATGTGGCTTTGCGCAGCCTTCATCATCCTTTACAGCGTCTTGGGAATGATGACTATTGGCTTGTTTATTGCGCCAACTGCGGCGCTTGCATTAGCTGTCGTCATTGTAGGCCAAATTGGAAGCGGCAAGGTTCGCGTGGCATAACGCAATAAACAATTTTTGCGGCATTGTCTCAGTTATGCAAAAAATGCGGTGTGTTTTCACCGGAACACACCGCAAACAAGTAAAAGGAGCCGGAGAAGATTTAATCTAGCAGGCGATATCCCGGAAGAGTTAAAAAGTCTACAAATGTATCGTTGGTGGAAATTTGGTCAAACAATTCACCGGCTTCGGCAAATTTCCGATTAGGCAGTTGTTCGGCGGGAATAGCTGCGGTAATGGCAGCTATTTCTTCTTGTAAAATTTGCCTAAAAAGCTCCTGCGTAATTTTTCTGCCGTCTTCCAATACCCCCTTGGGGTGATGCAGCCATTGCCACACCTGCGCGCGCGAAATTTCTGCGGTGGCGGCGTCTTCCATCAAATTATTGATGGGCACGCAACCATTGCCGTTAATCCACGCTTCCAGGTATTGCACACCAACACTGACATTGACGCGCAATCCTTTTTCAGTAATTGCCCCTTCCGGAATTTTTAATAAATCTTCCTCAGTAACACTTACATCATTTCTCAGGCGGTCTAGCTGATTGGGCTGCGGCATAACCCGGTTAAAAATCTCCATGGCAATTGGAACTAATCCCGGGTGCGCAACCCATGTGCCATCGTGTCCGTCGTTTGCCTCGCGCTCTTTATCGGCGCGCACTAGAGACAATGCTTTTTCGTTTGCTTCAGAATCATTCTTGATTGGAATCTGCGCAGCCATACCTCCCATTGCGTGCGCGCCGCGCCGATGACAGGTGTGAATAAGCAGCAGTGAATAAGACCGCATAAAGTGCGTTGTCATAGTTACCAGCGCTCTGTCCGGCAATACAAACTGTGGGTCTTTGCGACGTTTTTTAATGCTGCTAAAAATATAATCCCAGCGGCCGCAGTTTAAGCCGGCGGAGTGATCGCGCAGCTCAAATAAAATTTCATCCATTTGAAACGCCGCCGGCAGCGTTTCTATCAACACTGTTGCTTTAATGGTTCCTAAAGGCAATCCCAGTTTGCTTTGCGCGCGAATAAAAATTTCATTCCACAGTCGGGCCTCCAAATGACTTTCCAACTTGGGAAGGTAAAAATATGGCCCGGCGCCAATATCCAGCAGCGCCTGCGCGTTATGGTAAAAATAGATGGCAAAATCGAATAAGCCGCCGGAAATTTCGCTGCCGTCTACCAGCACATGTTTTTCGGGAAGATGCCAGCCACGCGGGCGGCAAAACAATACAGCTGTCTTTTCGTTTAATTGATAGTGCTTACCTTCCGGGCTATCGAAGGTGATAGTTCGGCGGATAGCGTCGCGCAGATTTCGCTGCCCATCTATCAAATTTTCCCAAGAAGGCGCATTGGCGTCTTCAAAATCAGCCATAAACACCGAAGCGCCGGAATTTAAGGCGTTAATAACCATTTTTCGGTCGGTGGGTCCGGTAATTTCAACACGGCGATCTTGCAGCGCCGGTGGTTCCGGCGCAATTTTCCAATCTCCGGCGCGAATAGAAGCTGTTTCAGGTAAAAAAGTATACAGTTTTCCTTGATCTAGCTCGGCTTGGCGCAGCGCGCGCAAATGCAGCAAATGACTGCGCCGGTCGCTAAATTCTCGCGCAAGTTCAGCGACAAATTGCAACGCTTCAAATGTTAAAATTTCCTGTTGCTGAGCGCTTACATGCGCGTGTATTTCAACACCATCTGGCAATCTCATTAAAATTGGGCCTCCTCGGTAGAACCTGTCAGCGCAGTGGTAGATGATTCTCCTTCGCTGATGACCATGGCGACTTCATCAAAGTATCCGGCGCCAACCTCGCGCTGGTGTTTTGTTGCGGTGTATCCGTCGGCTTCCCGAGCAAATTCTTGCTGCTGCAATGCGGAATACGCCGTCATGCCATGGCGTTTATATTCATAAGCAAGATTAAACATACTATAATTTAATGCATGAAATCCCGCAAGAGTTACAAATTGAAACGCATATCCCATGGCGCCGATGCGCTGTTGAAATGTGGCTATTTCTTCTTCAGAAAGTTTTTTACGCCAATTGAATGACGGGGAACAATTATACGCCAGCAGTTTTCCGGGGAATCTTTCATGGATAGCGGCTGCAAACCGTTCGGCGTCTTCCAAGCTTGGCTCGGAGGTTTCGCACCACACCAAATCGGCGTATGGCGCATATGCAATGCCGCGCGCAATTGCTGCTTCTACACCGGATTTTACTCTATAAAATCCTTCCGAAGTTCTTTCTCCGGTCATAAATGAATGATCATAAGCGTCGATATCGCTGGTGAGCAACGCTGCCGCGTCGGCGTCGGTGCGACCTACAATCAATGTTGGAACATCCATTACATCAGCGGCTAACCGCGCGGCAATAAGATGCTTCACTGCCGATTGTGTCGGAATCAATACTTTACCACCCATATGTCCGCATTTTTTTTCGGAGGAAAGCTGATCTTCTAGGTGTACGCCTG
>JAKAOI010000373.1 GCA_021812265.1 Chloroflexota bacterium
ATGAAGCATACACTCAAGTAAAAACGCTGCTGTCAACGCATCGCACAACACTGGATCGCATTGCGCAAGAGCTTCGTAAAAATGAAATCTTGAACGCAGATCAATTGCGCGCCATTCTTATAGCTACCGGCGCTGTAGACGCTGCCGCGGCGCACGCTCAAGATAACGGCGGCGCTTCGCTAGCGTAGCGCTGCTTTTGGAAACTGCCGAGGCTTTTAAGGGACAATTCCCTAAATTTTAAACTTTGTGTGGCTGGCTCCGCTTGGAAATTCTTGCGGCGCCGGTCACATACATGTTAGAAAGAAAATTATGGTATAGAGAAGCCGTACCATTTGGTATATTCGCCGGCGCTCTCTTCTTCTTATCGATTTCCTCTGCAAAACCGTTTGCGGCTCCTTCGCTTATTGTCTCTTGTTGAGATTTTGTGGCCATCGTTTTTTGAGGATACCTTGCCGCAATATATACTGTGCTGGTAGAAATAAAAACCTCTTAAGATTGTTGGAGAGATATAGTCAATGAGTGTACAGGAAGTTTATTCACCCGAAGCATACCCGGAAACCGCTCCGTTACGTGATATTGCCGCCGCCGCCGCGATAAAACTGCGCATCTCTGCCGCCCAGGCAGAAAAAACTATTTTGCTGCTGGATGACGGCAATACCGTTCCTTTTATTACCCGATACCGCAAAGAAGTAACCGGCGGATTAAATGAAGAACAGATTCAAGATATTGAAGACCTTGCCGACTCACTGCGAACCCTGCACGATCGCAAAGGAAGCGTGCTTCGGGTGATTTATGAGCAGGGAAAACTGACGCCGGAATTGGCCGCGGCCATTTTCAACGCGCAAACACTGCAAGCGGTAGAAGATTTATATTTGCCCTATAAACCCAAAAGAAAAACTCGCGCCAGTATAGCGCGGGAAAAGGGTTTGGAGCCGCTGGCGGTAAATATTTTAGACCAGTGTTACGCCGGCGCGCCAAACGCTCAAGAATTATTCGACGCATTTGTCGCTTCGTGTGTGCAGCCGGAAAAAGGCGTGCTGACCGCCGAAGACGCTATTGCCGGCGCAAAAGATATCTGCGCGGAAATTATCTCTGAAAACGCGGAACTTCGCGCGGTATTTCGCGCTATGTATTTGAAGAAAGGTGAAACGAAAGCAAAAGCCACCGGCAGCGCCGAGGAATTGCAGCAAAAAGATCCTAAAGGTGTGTATTCGCTGTATTACGCATTTACCGAATCTGTTGAAAAATTGGCGCCTTATCAAATTTTGGCGTTGAACAGAGCGGAACGGGAAGATATTGTGCGTGTTGGTGTTGATATTATAAGCGAAGAAGCGTTGGCTGAAATAAATCGGACATATCCCGTTAAGGGCAATTCACCATTTGCGCGCAGTTTAGCTGAAGCCGAGGCTGATAGCTTTAAGCGGCTGCTGGCGCCATCTATCGAGCGAGAAACGCGGGCAGAGCTGACCAAACGCGCAGAAGAACACGCTATTCGCGTTTTTGCGGAAAATTTGCGCAACTTGTTGATGCAGGCGCCGTTGCGCGGCAAAAGAATCCTTGGTGTCGATCCCGGGTTTGTCAGCGGCTGCAAGTTGGCGATTATTGATGAAACCGGCAAATATATTGAAGGATTGAATATTTATCCGCACCCGCCCCAGCAACGCCGCGACACCGCTAAAAAGATTTTGAAAGAATTAATTGCGAAACACCGGATCGACGCGATTGCTATCGGCAATGGAACTGCTTCGCGTGAAACTGAACGACTGGCCGCTGAAGTTATTACCGAACTATCGGAGGCGCAGGCGGCGCATATTCCCGGCTATACTATTGTCAGCGAAGCCGGCGCTTCAGTATACTCCGCTTCGGAAATTGCGCGGCAGGAATTTCCCGATTTAGACGCAACCGAACGCGGCGGTATTTCTATCGCGCGAAGGCTGCTCGATCCGCTTGCTGAATTGGTAAAAATCGATCCCAAGGCTATTGGAGTTGGTATGTATCAGCATGATGTCGACCAAAAAGAGTTAGCGAAAGAATTAGAACGAGTGGTTGCTTCCTGTGTAAATTTTTCCGGCGTAAATATTAACACGGCTTCAGCGGCGCTGTTGAAGTATATTTCCGGTATTACAGCGCGAACCGCTGAAGCGATTGTAAAGCATCGGGAGAAAAATGGTCCGTTTACATCACGGGAGCAATTGACTAAAGTGAGCGGCGTTGGTCCGGCGACGTTTGTGCAAGCGGCGGGATTTTTGCGTGTTCCATCCAGCAAAGAATTGCTCGATAATACGTTTATTCACCCGGAAAGCTACGACGCTGCCCGTAAACTGCTGAATATCATCCCCGGTGATGGTGAAGATATTGCTGTGCGCGTCAGCGGCTGGAAGAATTTATTGCAGCTGCAAGAAAAGAAGTCCAAAAAGAATTTTTTAGAAGAAACGGCGCAAAAAATTGGGGTTGGCGCGCCAACGTTGCGCGATATGCTTGAAAGCTTAGAAAAAACTGGGGTAGATCCGCGGGATGAGCTTACCCCACCGTTGCTGCGGCATGATGTGCTGAGTATTGATGATTTGCATGAAGGTATGGTAGTACAAGGGGTAGTGCGCAATGTGGTGGATTTTGGCGCGTTTATTGATATTGGGGTAAAACAAGATGGACTCGCGCATATTTCCGAGCTTTCAGACCAATTTGTGAAAGATCCGATGAAGGTGGTAGCCGTTGGGGCAATTGTAAAAGCCCGAGTTATTGGCGTTGATAAAGCGCGTGGCAGAATCCAATTAAGTTTGCGCAATATTCCCAAAGAAGATTAATACCATGACTTTCGCTTCAGCATGGAACATCGGGGATGTACAAGGGGCGGCGCCCCTTGTATGGGGTTCTGGGGTGTCCCCAGACCTCCCTTGGTTGCAGATACGAGAACCATACGCTTCTCTTTCAAGCGAAAGTCCTAAATACAAAAAATCTGTACCACTTGCAAAAATGCTTAATATATGTATATATTATAAGTGGAACATATTGTAATCATCTTGAAAGGGTGAGTAACGATGAATAGTGAACATAATAAAGTAGTCGCCGCGCTGCTTGCTATATTTCTCGGCAGTTTTGGCATCCATAAATTCTACTTGGGGAAAATCGGCCAGGGTGTTATTTATCTTTTATTTTTCTGGACCTTTATCCCCGGCATTATTGGCTTTGTTGAAGGAATAGTCCTTATTGCTATGCCGGATAAGCAGTTTAACGCAA
>JAKAOI010000374.1 GCA_021812265.1 Chloroflexota bacterium
GAGTAAGTAAGTCGAGAAATGCTTGCATTTCTTGCTGACTCAAAGAACCAAGAAGAGAACACTGAAGAATGACATTACGGTGTCCTATTTGGGTAAGTTTTTTGGGACGGTGAGAAACATACGTTTCTCACCCGGTGATGTGTTTCGCTTGTAATAAAAACGCAGGGCTGCTTCCGCCGGCGCGCGGTGAATCGTTTGGGAAGACAGAAGCAGTCAGTTGCAGTGTTTATTCTTTTCGTAATGTAATGGAGCGCAGCCTTTCACCAAATTCATCTGTTTTATGAGAGGAAATATATGTCTAGCCGTTATGAACGAGAAATTGATGAAATTTTGCGTAAATCCGCAGAGTCTCATCCTAGTGTCAGCGAACGGATGTATTCTTTTCGTAAGCCGCGCCAAACTTCTCGCGGGCCGCTTATTCCTATAGACACTTTTACTGGTATGGCGGCGGGTCTTGCTTTGGCGTTTCTTGCCGCAACCATAAAATGGATTATTCAATATGACACCGGTATATGGTATTATATTTCGGGATTTTTGGCTGTTGCCTCTTTTGTGGTGTTCTTGCTGACGTTTTTGGCGGCGTGGTTTACCCGCCCAAAGGCTCCGTCGGCTTCGGGCAGGGGTTATATTTTAGATTTTCCGAAAAATAAAAACGGCGGCGGCAATCCGTTCTCTCGGCTTGTCATCGGCGCGCGGCTGTTTGCCCTGCGCGAAAGCTATCGCCGGCGGCTGCATGGCAACAGCCAATAATTGCTACACCAATAGCTGCACTTCTTCGCCGGTCAGCCGCACCTGATATATTTGCACCGGTTCGGTGGCCGGCAAACACAGCGCTTTGCCGTTTCGCAGATCAAACTCTGCTCCGTGCCGCGGGCAGCATATATGAAAGGTATCAATAATATCCCCGTTCGATAAATTTTCCTCTTCATGTGTGCAAATATCATCAATAGCGAAATAGGAATCTTCTATGCGCCATACCGATATTTCTTTGCCATGTATCTGCACTAACTTGCTTTTGCCTTTGGCAATCTCATCGATTTTTGCCACCGTTACATATTCTGCCATTATTATATTGCCTTCCGCATAAAAAATATTGTTTTGCGGCGCGCGCCGCTGCTTTTGCGCCTCATGGTTTTATCCATGCAGACCCCAAAAAATACTGGTAGGGCTTTTACTTAAAAAAACGCATGTTTCTCGCCTTTGCAACAAAGGGAGGTCCGGGAATACTCCCAGACCTCCGCACAAGCTGCTGCGCCCCTTGTGCATTCCTAATTTTCCACGCTGAATTGGGTGTCGATTATACCGCTGCCGGAGCTTCGGCAAATTTTGCTGTTGTTTGCGCCACCCGCTCAATGACTGCGCCGCGAACCACCGCTTGCGCAGATTCTAACGGAATAGCCGCAATCAGCTCTTCTGCAAAACCCTCCATCAGCAGTTGGGTCGCTTCGATACGGGTTAATCCACGGCACATTAGGTAGAATAATTCTTCGGGATCAACCTTGCCGACAGTCGCTCCATGAGAGCAGCCCAAAATGTCGCTTTCGCTGATTTCAAGGTTGGGTATAGAGTCGGCGCGGGCGGTATTGTTCAACAAAATGTTGCGGTTTTGCTGATACGCCTGTGATTTTTTTGCGCCCGGATGCACCCTGATAAAACCCGAATAGACTGAACGCGCGGTGTCTGAAAGTATCCCCTTAAACAGCAGATTACTGGATGTGCTCAGCCCCAAATGATCTTGCAGTGTAAATCTATCATAGTGCTGATTTTCGGCGCCCAAGTATAAGCCATATAATTGCGCGTGCGAGCCGTTTCCGCGCAGTATCGCTTCGATGCGGCCTTTGGAAAGCCGCGCGCCCAGCTCAATTGTGTTTATGGTTAGCTGCGCGTCATTCTGCAAAACGCCGCGGGTTGTATAAAAATCATACGCGGCGGCGCCTAAATTTTGTATGGTGGTAAAATTCAGCTGCGCGTTTGCGCCCAAGACCAGCTCGTTAATGCGTGAGGAAAAACTTTGCTGCTCTAGCGTTGTTCCGGTTATTTCAACAACCACATTGGCGGCAGAGCCGTTATCCAGCAGCGCTAGTGAATGCGCCATCAGCGCCGCTTCGGCGTTTTCCATAGCAATATGCACGCTGATTGGCTCGGTGACAGATATGTTTTTGGGAATATGAATAAACACGCCATTATTCCAAAACGCGCCGTGCAGCGCGGCAAATTTTGAGTCATCTGCTGTTACCGCTTGCGTCATAAAATAACGCTCAATCAAATCGGGATACTGGCTAAGGGCCGTTTTCATATCGGTTACTACAACACCTTGGCTCGCGTAGGTGTCACTCAGCCATTGTTGTGTAACGGCGCCGTCGGCTATTGTCAGCGCCGCGGCCAGCGTTTTGGATGTTTTGGCGGATGGCGCCGGCGCAGCCTTCGTTTGCAAAAACGGAACCGGCGCGGAAAGATCTAATTTGCGCAGATCGGTGCGGCGCCATTCCTCGTCGGAGCGAGTAGGCATAGGAATTGTGTTATACAATTCCCAAGCTTTTTTGCGGCGTTCTTTCATCCATTCCGGCTCGTCGGAAAGCTGTAAAAGCTGTGAGAAAGAATCAGGATTAAATCCGCGCGCAGAAGTCATTAAAGTCATATATATTGTTCTCTGGTTTCCTTAAATAATGAAAACTGCTGCTTATGTTGCTCCAACAGTGATTGCGCATACTTGCCATGCAAGAAAAATCACTGAAACTACTCTTGGGAAATGGTCATGTAGATTGCGTATATGTTATTTTATATTTCCCAAACCGCAGCTATGCGCAAAAAATGTTGAGCAGCGCAGCGCTTAGCCAACAGATCCAGACATTTCAAGCTGAATAAGGCGATTTAATTCTACAGCGTATTCCATGGGAATTTCTTTAGCGACTGGCTCAATAAAGCCGTTGACTATCATGGTGTACGCCTCACTCTCAGTCAGGCCGCGGCTCATCAAATAAAACAGCTGCTCTTCGCCGACTTTGGAGACAGACGCCTCATGCCCAACCTCAACATCTTCTTCCTCAATTTCTATGTATGGGTATGTGTCGGTGCGCGACTCATCGGTCAGCAGCAGCGCATCGCAGCGCACGTTTGATTTTACATGCGGCGCGCCTTTCTGCACTTTTAGTAAGCCGCGATAGCTGGATCTGCCATTTCCCTTAGAAATAGACTTGGATACGATGGTAGATGAAGTATGCGGCGCCACATGCACTA
>JAKAOI010000375.1 GCA_021812265.1 Chloroflexota bacterium
GATAGTATTATGAGGTTTGGGAACATATTGTTTTTTTAAGCGTCTAGAATATCGAAATACATGTAAGCTTACAAATTTTTCAATCATTCAATTGCCGCAAAAAATAATGAAATGATATGAAAGGCGCATACAATCGTGGCGCATAATTTTCGCAATAAACTTTGGCTTATCATCATTGGTGTAATAGCTGCAGTCGCTTTGCTGACCGGAATTGGATTCGCCGCCGAAACAATTCTTTCTTCAGCAAATATTCAACATGCTTCATCGCGGTCCGCATATTTTAACAATACTCCAGGTGTCACTTCTTCCGGATCGCAAGGGGCCGTATTTACAGGCCCAAGTCAGCCGGCAACGTCTGCAAATACTCCGTATACCGGCAACGCGCTGTATATTAAAACATCAACGCTAACCATTTCTGTAAATAATCCATTAACTGCTTATAACCAGATCAGTCAATGGATTGAGCGAACTGATACGCATGCAGTAACAACCGGAGTAACCATTGATAATAATGATCCTAAGAATATTTTTGTGAATGTTTCTTTTTCTGTTGAATCTACACTGTATCCGCAGATTGTGCAATATTTGCAAACATTTGGCGCCGGCAATGGCGGACGTTTACTGAGCGATACGGAAACATCGCAGGATGTTACACAGCAATATGTGGATACGCAGGCCAGACTTTCTTCACTGCAAACCGAACTTGCCCGGCTGCAAGAATTAGTGGCTAAAGCGCAGTCTGTTGCAGATATTATAACCATCGATCAGGAAATTACTAACCTTGAAACACAACTGAATCAAACAGAATCGGAACTGAACGCTTTAAGCAACCAAGTAACTATGTATACAGTGCAAGTAAATCTTGTTCCTCTTACCAGTGTTGTTCCTCCTGCGTCAAATACCCCTTGGAGTTTTATGGGGTCTTTGCAAGACGCATGGAACGCCTTTCTGGCGTTTGGCAAACTTTTGATAACGGGATTCATCTGGGTTGGAGTTTTTGCTATATATATAGTTCCTATTGGATTTATTGTTTGGTATGCTTTCCGTTTCACCCGTAAAAGAAACGCATCCCAATCTCAGCAAGTTTCTTAAGCAAATTTGCCGGCAACGGCGTAAGCAGAAGCTGAAACGAGAGTTTTACCAGCTCATAAGTAGGGCGGTCATGATGGCTGCCCTACTTTGGTGTATTGATTCTTCCTATAGCCAGACGCTGTTTGGGCCGCCTGCAGGTGTAACATCATGGATGCGTGACTGTTTTCCGCACCGCTGCATGTACTCACCGTCTAGAGTATTTTTTATCGTGGCAACTGCAGAATTTGGCGCGAAAATCAGCGCGCTGCCACCAAACCCGGCGCCTGTCAGCCGTGCGCCATAAGCTCCGCTGCGCGTGGCCAGTTCTACAATTATATCTAATTCAGCGCAGCTTACTTCAAAGTCATCTCGTAAACTTGCGTGCGAACGCAATATAAGATCGCCTAAATTTTGGGGGTGGTTGTTTTCCATTGCTTCAACAGCGCTCAAAACTCGGTTGTTCTCGGAGATTACATGGCGCGCGCGGCGGCGCGGAATCTCCGGAATGCGGCCGCCTAGTCGCAATAGATCGTAGTCGGAGCCGTCGCGTAAAGCGGTTATTTTTCTTGTGGGCTGCTCCAATTGTATTGCGGCGCTTAATGCGGCGGCGGCGGTTTCACATTCACTTCGCCGCTGGTTATACGCCGACGCCGCCAAAGAACGCTCTACTCCGCTTTCGCAGCTGAGCAGGGTAACATCGCTCATCTGAAATGGAATATATCGGTATTCAAGCGATCGGCAGTCAATTAATACTGCCGAGCCTTCTTTACCCAACGCTGAAGCCAAATGATCCAGTAAGCCAACTCTTACGCCGGATCCGATTATTTCACCTTCGTGCGCCAGTTCGGCAATTTGGGTGAGAGATAGCTGCAATGAAAATGCGGCGTTCAACCAAACCGCTGCCGCGACTACCAACGCCGCCGAAGAACTCATGCCGCTGCCTAAAGGCACATCACCGGCAATTGCCGCCGAAAATCCTTGAATTGGCAGATTTTTTTCGCGAAATGCAGCAATAACACCGGAAATATATCTAGCCCAAAGGGGCAGATTTTGAGGGTGAGCATGTGTTGGTGGCTGCTGCGCCGAAAAATCTGCCGACTGGTTGAAATGGGTGGCGTAAAGGTGAACATCTAAAGACTCTGTATGTACTGTTCCGGCAATCGCCGCAACTTTATCAATGGCAATAGGTGTCACAAAACCATCGTTATAATCGGTGTGTTCACCGATTATATTGATTCTGCCAGGCGCCCATGCGACAAGGAATGAATTGTTGGCGCCAAATTTCGCGCGCGCGGCGGCGTGCGCAATCTGCGCTGGCTGTGGAGACTGAAAGCTATTGTTCATGATAACCGTTTTTCTTATGCCTCTCTACGACTTTTTGCCGGAAATATGGGGACTGCGCGCAATTTTAGCCGCGTAAAGCGCAATGGATCCGGCGGTTGCTGCGTTTAATGAATTGACTTTGCCAAACATAGGAATTTTTACCAGCGCATCGCAGCTTTCACGCACAATCCTGCGAATACCCGATTCCTCATTTCCGATGACCAACGCAACCGCTGTATTTAAATCAACCTGCTCTAATTTTGTTTTTGCTTCACCTGCCAAGCCAAACACCCAAACATTTTGTTTTTTCAGGTATTCGATGGTCTGGGTTAGGTTGGTGACAAGAATAACCGGCAGATGTTCCACTGCTCCGGCGGAGTTTTTTATAACTGCAGGCGTCACGCCGGCAGCCCGGTGTTCGGGGAGGATAACGCCATGCGCTCCGAAAGCCTCAGCTGCGCGAATCAGTGAACCTAAATTATTAACGTCTTGCACACTATCTAAAATCAATAAAAATGGCGGCTCAGATCTTTCTTCTGCCAGCCGGAAGGCGTCTTGAATATCGGCGTATTCCCATGGAACGGAAAACGCTAAAACTCCTTGATGGTTTGCGTTGTGAGTAAGCTCATCTAATTTTTTGCGGTCAACTCGCTCTAGTGTAATTTTTAATTTTTGTGCGGCGGCAATAATATCATTTACTCCGTGGGGTTCTACTCCATTCGCGATAAAAATTTTTTTAATGCGTCCTTCAACAGTCAGCGCCTCGCTGACGGGATGTCTGCCCCAAATGAGATCGGTTGCGTGCGCCATAGATATTTAATGGGAAAAAATATCTATGG
>JAKAOI010000376.1 GCA_021812265.1 Chloroflexota bacterium
AACTGAATTTGCGGTGCAGCGCACATTTATGGAGCTTATCTCATCCCAAGGGCTAACATTTGAACACGCCCCTATCGTAGCCATCAATGCGCATACAGGCGACCCTCACTATGAAACAAACAGCGCGCAGGCGTTTCCCGTTCGGCATGGAGATTTACTGCTGGTAGATTTCACCGGCCGCCTCGCCACTATGGATGATAGCGTTATTGCCGACTACACCTTTATGACTGCGTTATCTGCAACAGTTCCTGAAGAAGCCGCAAAACTCTTTTCTATCATCGTCCGCGCGCGCGACACCGCTACAGCATTTCTGCGATCGCGAGTGGAAGCGCATCTCCCAGTGATGGGATATGAAGCCGATGACGCCGCCAGAGCCGTTGTAGCCGAAGCTGGCTATGCGCAGGCGTTTTCGCATCGCACCGGACACAATATCGGTATAGATACTCATGGAGCCGGCGCTAACCTCGATAATCTCGAAACTCATGATGATCGCTTACTGCTTCCCAATACCTGTAATTCTGTTGAACCCGGCATTTATCTGGACCATATCGGTGTGCGCACAGAAATAAACACGCTTATCCTTGCCGGCGCTGTCGAAATTACCGGCGCGCCTATGCAAACGGAGATTTTACCGCTGCTTGCGTAGCCAATATTGTGACGGAACGATCTGCCCCAACGGCGCGGCAGATCGGCTTGTCGAACCGGGAATTTAGTCGCAATTTTTACAGATTCTTCAATAGTCTTTCCCATTTTGTTTCAATACACCCTTCGCGCGATCTATGATAAAGAAAAAAGCTGTTTCACAGTATCCGGACCGTTGCGCGTCCGCTATATAATCGAAAATAACATTGGAAGAGGGGTTCCGCTATGAAAAAATTAGTTAAACTGGCGTTGGGAACTATCGGCGCCGCCACGGCAGCGCTGGCCATCCGTGAGGTAATTCAGCGCGAAAAAGATAAACAATTGCTGGAAAATGGCCGTGAATATTGGAAAATAGCGCTGCCACGCGATGATGTGCGCTGGATTGAAGAACACATCACAACATATCATATTCCTTCCGGAGATGTCGGTGTCCATGTTGACCTCTTTGCGCAAAACGCAACAAACGCTCCGGCTGTCATTGTTGTCCATGGGTTAAGCTCCTATGGGAAATTGATGATCCCCGCCATTCGCCGGTGGTTCGACCGCGGATACACCGTATTGGCCATGGATCTGCCTGGGAATGGCCTTTCAGGCGGATTCCGAGGAGATTTCCCTGTTCCTCAGGCTGTGCAGTCGATTATCCACACTGCGTCGTGGGCGCGCAACCGCTTTGATGGCCCAATATATCTTATGGGGCTAAGTCTTGGCGGCGGGCTGGCCTATTCAGCGGCGGCAGGCGGCGCGCCGGTTTCTGCCGTCAGCTGCTTAGATTTGTTTTTGTTTAACGATAAAGATTCATTAAAAAAACTGCTGCCAAATCCAGAGTTGATCAATGCGCTGCCGGTTGCGCGCGTCGCCTCATTGCTGTTTGGGTGGGTGCGGATTCCATCTCGCTGGTTCTTTACTATAGAAAAGGTGGTTTCGGAAGAGGAACGCCCGCTTGTAGAGCCTTGGCTGTCCGATCCGCTGGCAGCAAAAGAACTGTCACTGCGCACGCTCGTCAGCGCAGTATGCACCGAACCTGCCAGACCACTGCGTGAAAACACAGTCCCCATCATTGTATTTAACCAAACAAACGATCGTGTGCTCGATCCGTCTGTTACAAGCCGAAACTTCGATCTGCTCAACGGCGATAAGCGTTATATTGAATTGCAAGGCTCCGAACATTGGAGCTTTAAACCGGATATGTGGGACACAATTATTCGGGAAAGTGATGAGTGGTTTCAGGCGCATCGCACCCGCGCATCAAAAATTGGCTCCGGCGCCGCCAAATCATAACAACAGTTGGGGAGACGCCACTACTCGCAAAACTTAAGACGTCCCCCCAAAAAACAGTGGATTAACGGGCTTTCTGTAATTAGTGCTTTCACTTCAGCAGAGAAAATCGGGGATGTACAAGGGGCGGCGCATCTTGTACAGGATTTTGGGATATCCCCGGACCTCCCTCTGTTCAGATACGAGAAAACGCATGCTTTTCTTTCCAGCGAAGATCTCAGTAATGCATAAGGTGCGGAAAACCTATGAGTGTGCTATGCTGGAAAGTGAAATATCTGCAGAGGATGTATATCATGACAGCGTTCCACTACGCCGTAGTTATCGGGGCTTCCTCCGGCATCGGACTGGAAACCGCAAAATTGCTTGCCAAACAAGGCGCGCGGGTTGCGCTGGTTGCCCGCCGGCTGCCGGAGCTGCAAGCATTGCAACAGCAAATAAACGCGGAATATGGCGCAGATCGCGCCTTGGTGTTTCAGCATGATGTGCATGAAATACAAGCGGTTCCCGATCTGTTTCAGCGCATAGCTCATGAGCTTGGCGGGCTGGATCTCGTGTTATATGCTTCGGGTATTTTTCCGCAATCACGGCCAAATGAATATAACACACACAACGACGCGGAAACAATAACCGTCAATGTTATTGGCGCTATGGCGTGGTTAAATGAAGCCGCGCAGCGATTTTCACAAACACATTCGGGAACCATCGCGGCAATTTCTTCGGTTGCCGGTGAACGCGGCCGCCGGATGGGGGTTTCCTATAACGCATCGAAAGCCGCATTAACATCTTATTTAGAATCTTTACGCAATCGGCTTGCAGTTAAAGGGGTATCAGTAGTAACCATTAAACCCGGCTACATACAAACAGACATGACAGCCGGAGCCAAGCTGCCGGCGTTTCCTCCCATTGCATCCGCTCAGCGCGCGGCAGAAATCATTGTTGCAAAACTGCAAAAGAAAAACACTGTATTTTATGTTCCATCTTTTTGGCGGCCAATAGCTTTCATTCTTCGTTTAATACCGTCACCCATTTTTAGGAGGATGAATATATGAATCCGGATCTTACTTCTCAAAAGCAATTTGAAGCTCTTCCCATATCCCGAATGACCAAGCTGAGCGGATGGGCCATGTATCGCAGCGCCGAAACCTATGTGTGGCGTCCGCAATCGTCCGATGAAGTGCGAGAAACGCTGGAAATCGCCAAAGATTCCGGCAGATCGGTTATTGCGCGCGGCTCGGGCTACAGCTATGGTGATACGGCGCTCAACAGTGAAAATATCACCATTGACCTCACCCGCATGAATAAAATTCTTCAAGA
>JAKAOI010000377.1 GCA_021812265.1 Chloroflexota bacterium
ATCTTGCTATACACACCGACGGTTTGGAAGCCCTGACCCGTCCAGTCGCCAATCAGCGGCGTGGAGTTAGCTGGGCCATACTGCACAGTAACATTGGCAGTACCGGCTGTGTTGCTATAGTTCAAGAAGAATGTGCCAGTGCTTGGACTATACACACCAACCGACTGCGCTTTAGCTGTCGGCAATGCAAGCACCCATGCGCCACGGCCCTGTGTATATGCCGTAATAGCGGTGTGGTCCTTGTTAATTGCGAAACCATTGATTGGCGCAGAAGGCAGACCGCTGGACAGTTTTGTCCACGCTGCTGTTGTTGATGTGGTGTAGTACAACGAGTTGCTGGTAAGAGTGCCGCTTGCCAACGCAACGAACACAGGTGTATTGCCGGAATAGTACATACCAATCTGTGAAATTTCCGGTGAAGCCGGCAGACCGGTTGTGCTGAACGCTGTGAACGCCGGTGTTGATGTCGCGCTGCTTACTTCATACACACCGCTGGAAGTCGCAAAATACGCTGTGTTTCCGGTGGAATCATGCGAGTCGACGACAATCGATACCGGTGTATAAGCAGTTGAAAGCGATGTATAGGTTGTTGAAGCGCTATCCGCATTCGTCGCTTCGGAAAGATGCGACGTTCCGCCGACAAACACAACAGTGCTGTTGGTTGGGTCTATGGCAATGGCTGCCGTAGTAAACCCTGCTGCTGAATTGTTACCGGAAACACCACCATTGGTGGATTCCCAAACATCATTAGCGGTTGTGCTGTTAGAGACGATATGCGAGTCATTTGCAGGATCAATAACAAATGGAGTTTGGGCAGCGTTAATTGAGCCAAACGTTGCTCCGCTGTTATTGCTGACATAAATAAAACTGCCAGTTGCATAGTAAATCTTCGCGTTGTTCGACTGATCGATTGCGACTGATGTTGCGCTAAGCGAAGATGTATCCGGCATCGTCCATGTTGAGCCGTTCCACAGCAAGCCATAATTGGTGTTGCTGACGCCATAGAACTCCGGTGAAGAGCTATAGCCTGCGCCAATTGCTCCGTTTAAGGAACCGAACGAAACATCGGCTACGCCGGTAAGGCTGATTAAAGCAGTAGACGGTGTAGCAACATTCGGCGCAGTGGAGTAGAACAGGCCGCCGTCATTGGCAAACACTGCGGGGCACGGATCTGTGCCGGAAGCGCAGGATGGGAAACGCGGGACTTCACGATCGGATGTTGTTCCGGGTACGTTCATCAGTGTAGCAGCGCCTTCTCCGGCTCCTGATCCTGTTGTTGCGTCGTTGATCACATACAACGCAGGAGCGCTTGTTAAGCCATACACAATCGTCGGGTTCTGCGGATCGACTGACATATCGGTAAATACGGTTGTAATTGCAGTACCCTGCTGAGCAAACGCGGGACCACCGGTATTATAGTAGTAGAATCCCGGAGCTGCAGAGGCTTTTACGGAAACATACACACCTGCCAGTGTCGAAGGAATCGAAGAGGCAAGGGCAATTGACGCGCCGGTTGTCGCAGTGACAGAAGTTGCTTCAACTTTATCAGTTGCTGTTGCTGCTGCCCATGTCGGCGTGCTTGAGGCAGTTGTCGCCGTTGCGGTTGCCACGTCAACTTCGTTAACATTAGCGCCGCCGGGATCAATCCCCACCGCATACAAATATTCGGTGTAAGAGCTGACGGAGCCGCTGAAGCCGACCGCCAGATCTGCCAGCGCATTGGCTGCGCCGCTTTCCCAATCCGCGGTGGCGATTGAGCTGGATGTCCAGTTTGCGCCGCCGTTTGTGGAATACAGCACTTCATTGACTGCAGGGCTGGCGTTGTTGAACGCTAACGCAAACATATCCTGGTCGTTATATTGATTGACAAATAACCTAGAAACACCATATTCGTTTAATAACGCTGTCGGTGTTATCTGTGTCCAACTTGTGCCGCCGTTGGTCGTTTCAAGAATGCCTTGAAAATTGGCGCCGCTTTGGGTTACAGCGAACACTGTGTTATGATTTTCCGGATCGACCACTACATGTGTTATGGTCGGCCAAGTAACACCGCTGGGCAGTGTATCCATCACCGGGGACCATGATGTCCCGTCATTGGTTGTTTTAAACAGGCCGCCGTCATTCGGGGCCAAATACATGGTAGTTGTAGAACCGCTTGTTGTCGGATCTACCGCCAAAGCGCCGAAGCCATTGGAAAGCATTGTTGTGCCAATGGTTGGCGATAACGGCCCAATCTGTGACCAAGCGCCCGTCGGCATTTGGTTCACCAAGGGGGTTATTTTAGGCATAGATCGCGCAAACGCTCCTGTCGGGTCGACAAGGGTCAGCGCCATCGCCAGAAACGACATGATTGGAATCATGTAGAAGGCGAAGCTGCGCGATAAAGAGTGAGAACGTTGCATGCGAGTTTTCACCTCATAATAATAGGTTTTGGACGAAAAGATTGTGTTTTGGGTAGAAGAATGTTTTGTGGATAGAATTTTTGTCATTGTTGGTGTCTCCTTACCATGCCAGTCGCGAATCGTCCCTTTAGCGACCTTCATAACCATCATACACCAGACTGCAAATAGGCGCCGCACAGGCGCCAAATAAGTACACTTTCCTGAGCGCATGGTTCAGCGCGCAACCCGCGAAAAACCAATAGCGCCGGAGCAGAAAACTCGATTAAGAATCTTGCGGCGGCAACGCAGACAAATTTCCTTTTATATTATGTGTTTTTTTGCTTCGTGAAGTATTTTGACGGTGGTATAGAAAAACCGCGTTGTGGTAATCTTCCCCAGCTCTTTAAAAGAGTGATTCGCCGGCGGGCGGCCATTGTTCAGATACCATACAACAAACGCTTCACGCTCAGTTGTCTGAATAATTTCCATATCATTTTTCGGTGAGCGCAGCGGCAATGAAAGTGAGGAGGGAATTTGCTCGGACGTAAACACAACGCAAAGACGCATATCATCGGTGATATTGAGATGTTGAAAGGGATCCAGAGCAATAATTTGCTCCATTTCTGGGATTGTGCGCAAGAACGTCGGTACTTCGTAGCCTAACGATTGCTGTAAATGAGATTCAATAGTAGTTTTCAGAGCGGCGCGATCTGTTTGAGGGCTATCAAAGAAAACGTTGCCGCTTTGGATATATGTGCGGATATTCGTAAATCCCATTTCGGCAAAGATTTCTCGCAGCCGCTCCATTTTTACTATATGGCCGCCAATATTTATAGAT
>JAKAOI010000378.1 GCA_021812265.1 Chloroflexota bacterium
AACATGATCATGCACATCAGCAAGTTTTGCGCTAATCAATTCATCGCCTTCTTCAAGGTCCATCGCAATCAAGCCCATGCGCCGCACTACGGCAAATTCATCCAGGGAAGTTTTCTTTACTTCGCCGCGGTGAGTGGCTACTACGAGAAAACGGCTGGATTGAAATTTAGGGACTGCGACAAGCGCGGTTACTCTTTCCGAGGTATCAATGCCTATCAGGTTGCGGATATGCTCTCCTTTTGCCTGCCTGCCAACTTCGGGGAGTTCATATGTAGCCAGTTTAAAGACACGCCCTTTATCAGTAAAAAAGAGCAGCGCATCGTGCGCGTGGGTTATCAGCAAATGCAGAATGGTGTCATCCTCACGGGTTGTCATGCCGGTTTTGCCGCGGCCGCCGCGGTGCTGCGAACGATACACGCCGGTAGACATGCGTTTGATATAATTTTGTTCGGTCAGCATGACCACCATTTCATCATTCGGGATGAGGTCTTCTTCAGTAAATTCTCCAGCTTCATCATCTTGAATTTCAGTTCGGCGGGGATCGCCATATTTTTCGCGCAATTCTTGTAAATCGGCGACAATAATTTTACGAACTTCGCCGATATCCGCTAAAATTGTTTCCAATTTCCCAATTTCCTGCATCGTTTCGGCGAGTTCATCTAATATTTTCTGCCGTTCCAGCGCTGCCAACCTGCCCAAGCGCATATCTAAAATTGCTTTGGCTTGCTCTTCGGAAAGCGAAAATTTTGAAATCAGCGCTTGAGACGCAGCTTCGGTAGATGAGGATGCGCGAATTGTTGCAATTACCTCATCTAAGTGGTCCAGCGCAATATGCAAACCTTCCAGAATATGGGCGCGATCGCGGGCCTTTTTTAATTCAAAGCGTGTTCTGCGGGTTACCACAATTTCGCGGTAGTTAATATATTGATTGAGCGCAGATTTTAATGTAATAATACGTGGCTGGCCATCAACCAGCGCCAACATATTCGCGTTAAAAGCGCTTTGCATAGCAGTATATTTATAGAGTTGATTTAAAACGGAGATATGCCGCGCGTCTTTGCGCAAATCGATAACGATACGGTTGCCTTGGCGATCAGATTCATCGCGAACATCAGCAATGCCATCGATTTTTTTATCACGCGCCAATTCAGCAATTTTTTTAACTAGGTCTGCCTTGTTTACCTGATATGGCAGTTCAGTGACAATCAGGGAAACTTTGCCGCGTTCTGTCTCTTCTGTATGCGCGCGCGCGCGGATGACCACTTTGCCGCGGCCGGTAAAAAACGCCGATCGGATACCATCGCGTCCGTGTATAACGCCGCCGGTGGGAAAATCGGGGCCTTTCACAAACTGCATTAATTCTTCTATCGTTGCGTCCGGGTTTGCAACAAGGTAGATAATGCCGTCACAAAGCTCACGCAGGTTATGCGGAGGAATATTTGTTGCCATACCTACGGCAATGCCGGCAGCTCCATTCAGCAGCAGATTCGGCAGACGCGCCGGAAGCACCGTTGGTTCTTCTTCATTGTTATCATAATTGGGCACAAAATCTACAGTGTCTTTTTCAATATCAACCAGCAGTTCAGCAGAAATTGCTGAAAGTTTTGCTTCGGTATAACGCATCGCAGCCGGGGGGTCGTCATCCACACTGCCAAAGTTACCCTGCCCCATAACCAAGGGATACCGCATATTCCAAGGCTGCGCTAAACGCACTAAAGCGTCATAAACGGGAATATCGCCATGCGGATGAAAATCTTTCAGCACTTCACCAACAATACCGGCGCATTTCCGAAAAGATCTGTTTGATTGCAGCCCCATGCGTTCCATGGCATATAACACGCGCCGATGCACCGGTTTTAATCCGTCGCGCACATCGGGCAAGGCGCGGCTTACAATCACGCTCATAGAATAATCGAGATACGCGGTCTGCATTTGTTCAACAATGCCGACCGGACGAACGGTTCCTGAATCCAAGGTAAACAGATCTCCTTTGACAATCTGCGAAGCTGCCCTGCGTTCCGGCAAAACAGCTGCAAGAGCACATTATGTGATATATTTTCGCATTTTTATAACACTTCATTATATCACAAGCGGGAATATGCGGACTTTTTAGCCAGATCCTGTATAGTATGCGATGAAAGGGATTGAGCCGGATTGAGCCAAAAACCTATTGATTGACAGAAAATAGGCTTTGCCGCGCAAGCCGCCACCATTGAGGGTGTGCGGTAAGCGGTATGGCTTTAGCCCTTGCGTATCACACTAACATGGTTCACCGAGCCGATCAAGAAAGCGGCGCATACCATATCCTTATGGCGCTGAATGATTTCCGAGATATTTTTTTCACGGAGCCGCAGCAATATACAATCCCATAAAGACGGCAAACAAATCATAAGAAACAGTGATATACTAAGAAGAAGAAAACCTTGTGTTTCTTTGATCATAGATCAAGCGATTTTTAAGGTTGAGGATTGGTGCCGCATTATGACTGCGCCTTCGGATAATGTTTTCATCAGTTCCAGCGGATTGCCCAATAAAATCACTCAGCCAGAGCCAAGCCCGCTGACACGCGCCGCAACCGCACAAGACAGGGTGGCAAAAACATTAGAGGAACTGCGCCTTCAGATTTCTGCCGTTCAGGCAGAAATAGCCGAACGACAGCCGCATGGTTTACGCAGGGATTCACAGCCATTAGCGGTAAGTAAACTGGTTCCGCTGTTAACCCAAATGAACGCTGCAACCAAAGAATTAGAGCAGACGTTAACCGACGCTCACGAAACTATAGAAAATTTGCGCGCTGAACGGGGACAACTGCAATCTTTGTGTGTTATTGCAGAACATTTAAATTCAACGCTAGAACGCACAGATCTGCTGGAGCGCATTTTAACCGATTTACTGTTGCTATTGCGCGCAAATCGCGGGGCGATATTACTGAAAGAAAAAGATGTTGAAAGACTGCGGTTTGAAGCGGCTATGCGAGCTGACGGCGCGCGAATTGGATATGAAGACACTGCATGGGTTCAGGCTATTGCCTCTCAAGTGTGGGTTTCTCAGCAGCCAATGCTGTTAAAGCCGCCCGATATTGCCGAACAGATCAAGCAGTCCGGTTCTGCGCCATCGGAACAAATTCTTTCTCTGCTCTGTGCGCCGTTAAAATTAAAAAACACATCAATCGGGCTGGTGTTTGTGGATCGTTTGGCCCCTTTTGAACCGTTTACCG
>JAKAOI010000379.1 GCA_021812265.1 Chloroflexota bacterium
TATTTGCACGCTGCGGCGTTATCCATAATGGCGCCGGAATGTGAGCGTTCTGTTACACGGCGGTTCTTCTATTCGGCGCCGCCGAAGGAATTTTATGATCGCGCGCCGGAACTGGCGCAGATAGATCTGGCTTCGGAGCTTGCCGCGCTTATTGCGGAATCTTTTAAGCAATATAGCATGTAAAAACATCCTGGCCGGCGTTTATACAGATAACGCCGGATCATACCAACAAATAATGTATCTAAGCTATGGGAGGAACGCATCAATGCAATTGCAAAGCATTGAAGATATTCAACAGCAACACAGGCATATTTATCTTTCACCCCATTTTGATGACGCGGTGTTATCTTGCGGCGGTTCAATCGCCATGCAAACACAGATAAATTTACAGCCGCTGATAATTACAATTTTTGCGGCTCCGCCGGCAGATGGCGCGGCGCTGAATCCATTTGCCCGACAAATACAAGCTTCCGCCGGTTTAGGTGAATCCGGCGCAGACGCGGTTGCCCGCCGCAGGGAAGAGGATCGCGCCGCGTGTGATTATTTGGGCGCTGATTATTTGTGGCTGAATTACGCTGACGCTATGTATCGCGGCTATGACAGCTCTGAATCGCTGTTTGGTGACATTGGCAGAAATGATCTTTCTTTAGAAGAAAGCCTTGCTGATGTGGCGCTGAAAATTCACGCATTGGCGCCAAACGCCGTTATTTATGCTCCGCTTGGCGTAGGCCACCATGTCGATCATCAGTTGGTTGCGTCGGCGGCGGCGCGGCTTGTCAACCAGAAGGCAAACATAAAATTTTATGAAGATATTCCATATGCTACGAAACCAAACACATTGCAGGCTAGGCAAACAGAATTAAAAATCAATATGGAGCCTGAAATGAATGAAGTGTCGTTTCAAATGGACAATAAATTAAACGCCGTTGCCCTATATGCGTCGCAAATTTCACCCCTTTTTACTACCGAAGCGAATATGCGCCGTGAAATTTCCACATATAGCAAAACGATTAAGCCGGCTAACTCGCATATTGCGATTGAACGCTTTTGGGCGTGGGACGCTTAATAGGCGGTTTCGCGCCACAGTTTAAAGAAAAGAGTGTGTGTATAATGTCACAGCGAATGATTATCCCGGAAGATTTTTTCCGTATGAAATTAGTCAGCGATCCGCAAATTTCGCCGGACGGCGCAAAAATTGTCTATAC
Organism: Chloroflexota bacterium; assembly: GCA_021812265.1. Classification (GTDB taxonomy): domain Bacteria; phylum Chloroflexota; class Ktedonobacteria; order Ktedonobacterales; family JACDGC01; genus JAJYBV01. The sequence goes on from JAKAOI010000379.1 coordinate 1,206, forward strand.
GCTGCAAACCGTTGATAAGGAAAATTCCGAATATAAAGAATCGATTTGGCTGGTTGGCGCAAATAGCTCCGCTATTCAATTTACCGCCGACGGATCCTCTCCGCGCTGGTCGCCGGACGGCTCGACGCTGGCCTTCGTTTCGGACCGTGAAGGCCCCCTGCCGGATCCGCAGCCGGAAGAATCCGCGCCGGATCGCGATAAGCGCTGCGGTAAGGGCAAGCCGCAAATTTGGCTTATTTCCGCCTTCGGCGGCGAGGCGCGCCAAGTAACCTTTATGCGCTGGGGCGCCGCAAATCCCAAATGGTCGCCCGATGGATTGCGCATATTGTTTTCCGCTAAAACCGGTGAAATTGCGGAGCCACCGGAACATGACGGCAAAAAAGAGCCGCGCCTGCGCAAAATTGATCGTTTTATGTATCGCTTTAATGGCAGTGGTTATATATATGAACTTCGCTCACATATATTTACTGTCGCCGCATCCGGCGGCGAACCGCAGCAACTCACTGATGGCGATTGGGATGACCGCGCCGCGCAATGGTCGCCCGATGGCGCTCAGATTGTCTTTACCTCTGATAGACGGGAAGACCGTTGGTTGATGCCCGTTTCGCAAGTCTATCTTATGAACAGCGACGGCTCAGAGCAACATCAAATCTCTGGCGCCAGCGATGTGTTTGAATATTTTTCACCAAATTGGTCTGCCGACGGCAAGAAAATTGCCTGTCTTGGCGGCCAGATCTGGCATAGCGGCGGACACACCGATATCTTCGTTTTTGAGCCGCATGAAACTCCGCGTTTGTTAACCGAAGATATTTATGTCACTTTTTCCGACGCAATTGGCTCGGATTTGCGTGAGGACCACGCCGACGAAACGCCGATTTGGGGCGCCGATAACCGCACATTATTTGTGCTGGGCAATGCGCGCGGCGCCGGCAATCTGTACGCTTTCGACACCGAAACATTGGCGCTGACTGAATTGACAACCGGTAATCACCAAATTCTGGGATATTCTTTCTCCGCAGATCACCATCAGATGGCGCTGGCGATTGCCGATACGCAGCAAATGGGTGATATTTTCAGCGGAGAAGTTCATGGAACTGCGCTAACTCGCTTAACCACTGTAAACGCGGATCTGCTGGCTGAATTGCAGCTTTCGGAACCTGAGGTGTTTGAATTTGTCGGAGCTGATGGCTGGAATATTCAAGGGTGGATACTGAAACCGGCCGATTTTGACGCGCAAAAAAAATATCCCATGTTGCTGGAAATTCATGGCGGGCCAAATACCTGCTATGGCTACACCTTCTTCCAAGAATTCCAAACCTTGGCGGCAAACGGCTATGTGGTAGTATATATTAATCCGCGGGGCAGCACCAGTTATGGGCGCAATTTCTGCCGCGCAGTGCATGGCGCGTGGGGACTTGGCGATTATGAAGATTTGATGGCCGGAGTAGACGCAGTTCTTGCGCGCGGGTATGTTGATGATCAACGGTTGGGTGTGCTTGGCGGCAGCTATGGCGGCTTTATGACAAACTGGATTATTGGGCACACTACCCGCTTCTCCGCCGCTATTACCGAACGCTGCGTGTCTAATTTACTTTCGAAATACGGCACAAGTGATGTTGGCCCGTGGATGGCGCTGGATAACTGGGATGGCCACCCATGGGAACAGGCGGAAAAATATCGGTTCCATTCGCCGATTACCTATGTGCATAATGTTCAAACTCCGCTGTTGATTATCCACAGTGAAGAAGATTGGCGCTGCCCGATTGAACAGGCAGAGCAGATGTTTACTTCGCTGAAATGGCTGAAACGCGATGTGGAATTTATTCGCATTGAAGGCCAAAATCACGATTTAACCCGCAATGGCCACCCAAGACTGCGTATTGAACGCATGGGTGAAGTGGTAAAGTGGTTTAATAAGTATTTTGCCTGATATATCAGACCGGACAGAGCGGGAATCACCTAATCTGTCCGGCGCTTTTTTTAATTTATAGCTTTTGCTTG
>JAKAOI010000380.1 GCA_021812265.1 Chloroflexota bacterium
ATGGGGAGCAAGGCAAATGCTAACAGTTGGCAGTCTGCACAGCATGGCGCAGGGAACATGGTCGCAGCAATCAGGATTGCAGGGGTGCAGCGCATGTGTCACCGATCCGAAAACGCACGCCATAGAAGCGAACTGGCAGCAAAGTTATGCGCTCACCATTGGACAAGATTGGGTTTCGGGAGTATACCTGATTAAGTTGGTTTCCGAAGACGCCGCGCATCCTGCTCAATCATACATTCCTCTTGTTGTAACCGATGTGCTGCCTCTACAAACCTATTTACCACAGGTAACACCGCTTACCGTTCCGCACATGAATTTTGCGGTGGTAGTTCCGGTAACAGCATGGGAAGCCGGTAACTCATGGGGCGGATATAGTTTATATGGTCATAACACCACTGAACAAACCCAAGTACAGGCAGATCGCGCATACGCCGTGTCATTTGACCGTCCATACAGCAATTCCTCCGGCGCAGGGAATTTTCTGGACTATGAGATAAATTTGGTTCGCTGGATGGAGCGATCGTATCTTGGCGTAACCTACATAACGGATGTGGATTTAGAGAAAAATCCATATATGTTGAATGCTTTTCAAAGCGTTATCGTTTTGGGGTCAGATCCATATTGGACATCGACTATGTATAACAACTTTCAATCGGCAACAGATAATGGGCATACCATGTTGTACATGGGCGCAAACTTCGGTGAATGGCAAGCGCGGCTGGCAAAAGATTCTTTGGGAAATGACTATCGCACACTAACTTCATATCAAGTGGCGTCAAACGCGACAGATCCCTCACAAGCTTTAACGTTGGATCCGATGTACGGGACACACAATGATCTGGTAACAACGCAATGGAGTGATCCGCTGTTGAATAGACCGACATCAACGCTGACGGGAGAAACACTTGCGGGGTATCCGCAAGCAGGACAGCATTTGGTATGGACGGTTTCCGGCAATACCGGCGCATATACAGGGTTATTGGCCAACACCAATCTGATAACCGGAGCGCAAAACACCATAAACGCAGCTATTGCCGGCGGAGCCATCGGAGCGGCAACAAATCCGAGTGATATTCTCTTAGGCAGTTTCACCTACACAGATACCGCCGGAAAGCAGGAAACGGGAGCAACAGTAGTATATGTGCCGCCGAGCGGAGCGTTTGTGTTTACCGCCGGCACCAATCAATGGGCATGGGGATTAGATGATTTTTCGGCGCCGGGCGCAGATGTTACAAACACGGTCTTAGGAAACCCCTATGTTGTTCAAATATCTTATGATATACTGTGTCATATCGGGGCGCAATGCTGACACTTGCGCAGTACAAGTTTTGTATAGTTTTATTCTCGGTAGAGCTATGGTATATTTCTCGTGGGGAGATCGAGGTGTGTCCTCTGATTCTCCCCATGTTGTCTGTATGAAAAATGTATTCTTGGATGAATCGAGTGTAATTCCTAAGTAAAAATGTTAGGCGGGGAAGCAGCATGGTATTACTGACTGCATTAATGGGTTTGGCGCAATCGGTGGCAGTTCTGGCGATATTTGCTTTGGCAGGCGTGGTGATTGGACGTGTTGGCCGGCAAATCACTCAAAAAAATAAAGAACAATGGCGAGAATACCGGTTGCAGCGATTTTGGCTGATAAATATGCTGAGCGCGCCTGTTATTATTGTAATATTCTTTATTTCTGCGCGTGTAACGGGTTTATCATTAACTGAAACTGGCTTGAATCTTAACCATCTTAGCATAAGTCTGCTGATCGCTGTTCCCACTTCACTTATTTTAGGAACGATAAGCGCTATATCATCATATATTGCGGTTAAAGAAGGCATAAAGCCGATTGAAATTGCGTTAGATGGGGGAATTTTTGACGCAGTTGGCATAATTTTATATGCGGCAATATTTGTTGGGCCGCTGGAAGAATTTATTTTTCGTGGTGTGATTCAGGCGCTATTAATGAAAGATATCGGAGAATCGCTGAATATTGGTCCTATTCATATCTTATATGGAACAGTAATTGCGGCGATTATTTTTGTTGCTTATCATTATCGCAATGTGATGGTGGGAGGTGAAACGCGAAAGCAATTTTTAACGATGATTCCCGGACGCTTAACGTTATCATTGTTTTTATCGTTTTTATTTCAAGGAACAGGTTCTTTATTGGGTCCAATAGTGTTTCATAATATCATTGATACCTGCACACTGGCGACGCTGGTGGTGACAACATATCAGAAAAACCATGCAGGATTGCAGAATACCGCAGTTAAAACAGAAGAGTGAAAGCGATGAGTTTGAAAAGTGTGTGTTATGGCAGCTGTTCTATGCACTTGTGAATCATAGACAATAGGTTTATAACTTCAAGTGGTTTTTGCATGGCGTGAATATTAAATTGTTTCATTAACTTGATAACATCCGGTTCGATGCGTCGAAGCGTTGCCGTAATAACAATATATGCGTGCTTTTGTAAAAGCGCAGGGTTATGAGATAACTCGCGGATAACAGTGTTGCCTGTCATTCGTGGCATGAGAATATCAAGTAAAACAATAGATGGCGTTTCGGTTCTCATAATAGTTGCTAAGCCTGAAACGCCATCTTCCGCTTCAATAACCTGAAAACCCTCGTCCTCAAGAATTAATTTAACGGCGGAGCGGATATTTTCTTCATCATCAATCACAATAACCTGGTACCTAGCGCTATTTTTTCGTAACTCAAGTGAGTTTGTTTTCCTATTCATGCTTATAACCCGTTAAACTTTGTTAAGCGGTAATTACTTTTGCAAATATTTAGAGACTAATTGTAAACTATTCCGCTGTGATAACAGACTTGTTGATAAAGACTAGCCGATACTCTCAAAATTTTTAAATCAACATTTGCAAGTTGCTTACTCGCTACTTCCATGCAACCGTTTTTTGTATGCAACGCTGTGCTGTTCAATTATATCGGATTTTTTAAATTTTGAAAAATCAAAATCTCTTTTATCTCTTGCAATGAAATACTAAGTGTTTTTTTGTTGCATTAATCCGCAGTGTTTGCGCTATGCGCTAAGGAGGCCTTTCTCAATGTTGGTTACTTCAATAAAAACGTTAAGCAATTTTGGCGCCAAAAATCATTATATTGATGTATCTGCTGCTTTAGTCACAAAATGAAAATGAATTTATGTGTGTCAATCGTTGGCGTTTTTCATTTGCCTGATGAATGTTAATTT
>JAKAOI010000011.1:0-13393 GCA_021812265.1 Chloroflexota bacterium
ATTTGGCGGCATACTTGCCGATACTATGGGGTACACACCGGTATTTTTTGCAGGTATTGTATTTAATTTTCTGGCTGCCGCCGGCTTTCAATGGTATTCTAAAAATCCGGCGCAACTCAGCGCACAGTCCAAATAAGCCGCACGCTTTGCCGGCGTATATTTGCCGCATTGTTCAACAATAAGGCGCTGCTTTTTATTGAACAGAGTTCTCCGGCTCTTCTTTTTGCCATTATAAGGCCGTTGCGTATATACTAAATTAATAAAATTTTTTTGGAGCAGTTTACAATATGTATCAAGAAGCCGCAGATATAGATCATATTATTATTGATGAAAACCATTTGAAAGATCGCGTAACAGAGCTGGGCGCGGAAATTACCCGCGACTATCAGGGAGAATCTATATTGCTGGTGGGCATATTGAAAGGCGCCGTGATATTTATGGCTGATTTAGCGCGAGCAATTCGCTGCCCAATTTCCATAGATTTTATGGCGGTTTCCAGCTATGGAAACCAAACCGAATCTCAAGGGGTCGTGCGGTTCATTAAAGATCTGGATGAACCAATAGAAAATAAACATGTGTTGCTGGTTGAAGATATTATCGACAGCGGATTGACACTCAACTATGTAGTTGAGCATTTAAAGTTAAAAAATCCGGCGTCGCTAAAAATCTGCGCCTTACTCGACAAATCAAAATCACGCACGAAAGCGGTAAAGGTAGACTATATCGGCTTTGATGTGCCCAATGAATTTGTAGTAGGGTATGGGCTGGATTATGCGCAGCGATACCGCACACTGCCCTATATCGGTATATTAAAACCGCAAGTATATATGGCTTAAATCGCACACCGCAAATCTGGCGCGCGATTAATCATATAAATCAACAAGCACAAACAAAGCGGGCGGCTGTAATGGCCGCCCAAGTTTTTATGCCGCCGCACACACATCATTTCCAGATCTTGCACCAACAACACCACGAATCCTTAGGAAGCCCTGCCGGCGCTATTTCACATACATTTGCGGGAACGCACTATTTTTGGCATACTCCATGCGTCATTAAATCCTGTGTATATTACATAGCCGAAGCAAGGCTGCAGGAAGGCAAAATATGTTGCATCCCGATCATGAAACCAATCCAGACCAACCGCCATTTGAAGGAAGAGCGCATACTACTATGGCTGCAGGTATAACGTTAACCCAAGGCCGATATATTATTCAAGAATACGCCGGATACGCATCTTCCGCAGAAATATATACCGGATATGACGCAGTTGCCAGGCAAAGTGTGTTAATTCGCGGGTATGAACTGCAAAAATTTGCGCCGGTGGAATATATCGAAGCCGCAGCATTCGACGCGCACAAAGCTGCCGGCAGCCCGCATCCAAATATTTTGCGCATATACAACTACGAAAAACGCAATAATGCGCTGTTTATTGTCAGTGAAAGGCTGTATCAGCCGCTTCGCGGAGTGTTAACCACTTATACGCCCGACATGAACATGAAAATTCGCCTTGCGCGCCAAGTTGCTTCGGCGCTGGCATATTTACACGGGAAAGGCGTTACCTATGGAATATTAACCCCTAATATGCTGGATATCACCCCATCCGGCGACGCGCGGCTGATGGATGTGGGCGGCAGATGGCTGTTTGAGTTTATGGCAAAACCATTCCCGCCAGATATATTTATGAGTATTAATTATTTGGCCCCGGAAGAACGCAGTGGATCCGCTCCATCCTTCAAAACAGATATCTACCACTATGGGGCGCTGCTCTGGCAGCTATTTACCGGAGAAGAGCCGCATCAGCGCATTACCGCAACTGCATTGCAGCAAAATCTGCAAGTGCCCGACGCTATTACTCGAATTATCGGCAATTGCGTCGCAGATGACCCATCGCGCAGGCCGCAAGATATGGGCATCGTCTATTATATGCTTCGCGGATCCCCGGGAGAGCAAACACAAAAAATGCCGCGCACCATCTGCACTATTTCTGCCGCAAAGAAAAAATTCCGCCGAGAGCAGTTTGCGCCAACCCAATTTTTAGATGAAAATCCGTTTGCTCCTAAAAAATCCAAACCAGCCGATGAGTCGCATAAGCCAACTAAAAATGAACCGCTGTTCCCTTCACACTCTACCGAAACAGAACTCTATTCGCCAACACTTCCCCGCGAACAAGGAATGCGTCCATTTACCGCATCAAAACCCCAAACAGCCGATAACGATGTATTTGCAGAAATGCGCGCCGCACTTGCCGAAGAACAGCAGTTTAAACAAAATCCGGAAAACGACGACGCTTTAAATAAAAAACGCCCGTCTTCCGGATTAAAAATCGCCATAACAAAACTGTTGCAGCGCAAAAAATCATAACACAACACGCCGCAGTATACTAAGCTGGTCTTTCACATGGATCCTGCGTTAGTTGGTAAATATGCGAAAAATATTGCGGCGGCCAGACTCATTGCCCGGATCCGTCGGCTCGGGTCCGCCCGGCGCGCCAAGATCGTTGTTGGGAGTATTAATTCCCGGATAAGAAGTTTCTCCCCAGCGAGGAGCTACACTTGGCACTGGTTGCGTCGCTCTATCTTCACCTTGGTTTGTTGGCGTATTCTGCCACGATCCCGAGGAAGGCATATTTGGAGCGGTTGGCTGGCGTGTGGCCGATTGCGCCGGCGCCGAAGGGTTGGATGTGGTTGGTGTTTTAGGCGCCGCGCCCAGACGATCATGATCAATCCAGTCATAGGCGCCGCCCAACGCATGTTCGCACCACGTTGAATAATCCTTAGGAGCCAATCCGGTTTTCTCAAAATGATCTAGCCGGTGCATCGTTAAAATTAACCATTCTTCGCCTTGTTCCACCATGCGATCTAATAAATCCATGCTATTAACGCCGTCTCGCTGCAGCCGTTCAATAGCGTTTAATTCCGAGGCAGATGGACGGAATGATTCTTCCTGCGAGTCATTTTCACGAAGATCGGAGCGAAGTTTTGCAATTTTTTCGTCTAGTGAACGAGTTTCGCGGTCCACATACCACGCCATATAGCTATCTGAAACCTGCTGCATTGCTTCGAGCGGGATCATCGCGTACAATCGTGTTACAACCGATGGATCTGTGCCCATTATAGTATTTCCTCACCAATTCTTTTCCGCGCAACGCTTGGCGCGCGGTAAAATATCTTTTCGTGAAGCCTGCGCGGTTTTGCTGAAGCAGCGCGCGGACTTTCAGTTATTTCATGCAGAAATTACTGGTTTTATTTATTACCGGATTTTTGCTCTGGCTCTTTTGTCGCATTATTTGCGAGAGCGTGCAGCGCGTCTACCGGATTTTCTGGAACTTGCGCCGCGTATGAATTCAAACGAGAGATAACGTCGGAGGGTACCTGCGACGACTGCGTGTTCGGGCGCGGTGTATTTAAACCTTTATCGCCGGCCAGATTCGCCGCTGAATTCTGCGCTGTATTTTGCTGCGGAATTTGAGAGCGAACTACCGGCTGGCGTAAGTGAGGGTCGGAGTCTCCCGCGGTTGCGCCAGCCGAAGCGCGAGACGCGCTTATGCCAAGTGTATTACCTCGCGAGGTATAATCTAAAAGCGCGCTTACCAGCGGATTGCTGGTATCGGGCAAAGTTGTAGGGTGAGAAGGCGCCATGCGCTGTACCCGTTCGCGTTCCTGTTCATGCAGCGCAATCTGTTCGCGTAAATTTCTGCCGCGTTCTTGATGCTGCAGCCACTGTTTGTATTTACCCATTCATATTCTCCTCTGGTGAACCGCCATATCGAATGAAACACCATGCCGCGCAAATCTTTTTATTGCCGCTTATTTTGCGCAACGCACAATGCGTCGGTGTATGCAGGTTCCGGAAAGGTTTGTGTTGATGGGGCAAGTATATCATGAAACCATTTTTGCGGCAATAGCCCTAGGTGAATTAGGTCCATATGGGCTACCAACCAAACAACTGCATACAAATCAACGCCTTTCAGGCGTCCCACCGCGCAAAAATTGCCGAAGATAATATACGGCCGGCTGATTCTTCACGAACTCCCAGTTCCCCAAAAACATAATTTTCTTTTTCAGATTTCGGCAGAGCGCCACTCAACGTATTGCCCAGCGCCACAGAAGAATAGCGCACGCTGTAGCTCGTTAAAAAAATACCCAGCGGGTTAGGGGCTAACACGCTTTGTATTGCTTCCAGCAATATCGGCAATCCTGTTTCAAATTTCCAAACCTCGCCTTTGGGGCCACGGCCAAACGCCGGCGGATCCAGAATAATCAGATCATAGCGTGTTCCGCGGCGCGCCTCGCGGCGCACAAATTTGACGGCGTCATCCACCAACCAGCGCACCGGCGCGGCAGCCAATTTATTCAGCTCGGCGTTTTGCTTTGCCCATTCTATAGCCAACGGTGAAGCGTCTACATGGGTAACTTTAGCGCCGCAGCGCGCCGCAATTATTGTAGCTGCTCCAGAGTACCCAAACAGATTCAACACATGCCGCTTTTCTGCGCCGGAAGCTAACTTCTGCGCCATCCATTCCCATTGCGGCGCTTGCTCCGGAAATATGCCGGTGTGCTTAAACGGAGAAAGTTTTGCGGCAAACGTAAAGTCTTTCCATTGCACCGGCCAAAAATCCGGCATCTTCGTTTTCTTGCTCCAGCGCGCCGCTTTTTCCTCTTCTTCCGCTGCCTCCACCTGCTTGCTATATCGAGCGTCAGCGCTCTGCCACAGCAATGCATTTCCCCGGATGGGCCAAATTGCCTGTGGCTCTGGCCGCGCCAGCCGATAGGAGCCAAAACGTTCCAGCTTTTGTTCTGCGCCGGTATCTAACAGCGCATATTGGGAAGTATTCCACGAAGTGGCAAGATGCATTTCAATAATTTTATTCATGTATTTTATTATAAACTATGCAAAAATAAGGGCGGCGCCCACTGACTATGATTCTATGATTACACTTGCGCCGCTATATGCGCTGCCGCGGCGGCAAGCAGCTTTTCTTTTTCGGCGCGCACATCCCCAAGCAACACACAGCCTGCCGCGCGCGCATGTCCGCCGCCGCCAAACAAAGTAGTTATAGCGGTGGCGTCACAGGTATCGGTTGTGCGAACGCTAACACGAACAGAGTTTGCATCAGTTTGACGAAATAAAATGGCAACTTGGGCGCCGCGAACATCTACTAAGTAAGAAGGTATGCCATCATCACCGGAACCTGGCTGCAACCCGGCTTGCCCCCACATATCCATGGTTATTTCCGCCCAAACCAGTTTTCCATCGCAGTCTGCACGCAGTGTATGCAACACAAGTCCCAGCAGCTGCGCCGAAGCAAACTCATGCAGGCGATACATCGGTTTTACAATACTTTGCGGAACTGCGCCATAACTCACCAGCAACGACCCCGCAAGCAATGTTCGCGCAGTTGTTGCGTCAAATTCAAAGGACCGAGTATCAGTAATTATCCCGGCCAGCAGGCACTGCGCAGCATTTTTATTCATCGGAAGCTGAAGCTGTTGAATAAACAACGTCAGCAATTCCGCTGTCGCCGCCGCCTGCGGATCGATAATATTAACAACACCAAAACCTTGCGATGTAATATGATGATCGATATTTATTATCGGAATACCCATCAATTGAACAGAATATTTCGTAAATATATCGCCATAACGAGTTGCATCGCCGGCGTCCAGCGCTATAATCAAATCAAGTGTTGAATCCGGAAGCTCGGTTATTATTGAAGCAAAGCCCGGTAAAAACTCAGCGTAACCAAGATCCGGTTCATCCGGCATTAAAACATAGCACGATTTGCCATATTCTGTTAAAGCAAAAGCCAGCCCAAGCGCGGAACCAATTGCATCGGGATCGGGGTGAGCGTGACCAATCAGCAATATGCTGCCGGAACGTTGTATAAGGCGCAGGGCCTGCTCTGCCAACACAGGGCTGATATTGCAGGATAATGCTTGTTCAACTGCCGAAAGCGGGATCATCTGCTATTCCTCCACAGTTTCAGCGATATCATTGCTATCGCTGGACTCGTGGTTAACTTCGCGAATCAGTTGCAGAATATGCGCGCCTTCCGCTATTGAATGATCTAATTTGAACATGATTTCGGGGGTATAGCGTATTTGCATCCGCTGTGCAAGTTCATGACGCAAAAAACCAACTCCATGCTCTAAAGCTTTCATAGAGTCTTTTTGCGCGTGTTCATCTCCCAAAACGCTGATATAAACTTTTGCGTGTCGTAAATCAGCAGATAAATCGACACTGGTCACGCTTACAAATCCCAGCCGCGGATCTTGCATACGTGTGCGTATCAGGTCGCTTAATTCGTGGGCTATCGTTTCACTTAACTGTTCCTGTCTGTACCGCATTGTTAAAAGACTCCTCTTCATCCAGCCGGATTTTTAAATTTTGGCGCGCAGTATACATATCTGCGCCGCGCTATATTTTGCGCGTATAGCGCGCAAAAACGCTATACAACATTGTGGTGTACTATATTTACCATACAAACAAATAATTGCTTTTCGGCAGAGCTGCAACTGCAGAGAACGGATTGATTGTCTCTTATTTACAGAGATAAAAAAACCTCTTTGCCGTCAGTCCACTATAAGCAGCATAAAGCCTTATAATTCCATTTTACACATGCCTGAATAATATTTGCATAAAAAAAGCCAGCAACACCTAAATCAATGGCAAAATATTGCAAATTTCCCGCCAAGAATTAGCGCGCCGCCGGCGTTTCAGCGCAAAAAACTCATGTATATCAAAAAGTTATACGCGAACTTTTATATGCGCTTCAATACTATCGCCTTCCTGCCAATCATTAAAATCAGTCAGAACAATACCGCATTCATAACCGGCGACAACTTCCCTTGCGTCATCTTTTCCGCGTCGAATCGATCCGATAGCTCCGGTATATATTTCTTTTGCGCCGCGCACAATATGCGCTATGGCAGATCGAGTAATTTTACCATCGGTAACTCTGCAGCCTGCGATGATACTTTTGCCGGATTTAAAGAGCTGCAGCACTTCGGCTTTGCCTTCAACAACATCTTTATACACTGGTTCAAGCATGCCGGTCAACGCGCTGTTCAAATCATCCAACAATTTATAAATAACATCATAGGTACGAATATCTACTTGATCGTTTTGCGCCAAACGCGCAATCGTGGGGTCGGCCTTAATATTAAAGCCAATGACAATAGCGCTGGAAGCAGCAGCCAAGTGAATATCGCTTTCAGTTATATTGCCTACCCCATCATGTAAAATTCGCACCTTCAGGTTATCTGTGCCTACCTTGGCGATAGCGCTGCGCAAAGCGTCCAGCGATCCTTGTACATCTGCTTTCAACACAAGATCCAACTCGTGAATTTTACCTTGCTGTGCGCGATGATACACCATATCTAATGTCAGCGCGGCGGCGTTCTGGCGTTCTTGGTGCAAGCGGCGCTGAATAATCTGCCGCGCGCTGCGTTCGTCTTCCACAACATCAAAGCGTTCGCCGGCCGTAGCTACTTCACTTAAGCCAAGCACGCTTACCGGCGCGCTCGGGCCGGCGGTGCGAATACGTTTGCCATTATCATCAAACATAGCGCGGATTTTGCCATAACAAACGCCGGTGACAATAATTTCTCCTACTTTCAGTGTGCCATCTTGCACCAGCAAATTGGTAACAACGCCAACGGATTTATCCAACCGTGATTCAACAACTGCGCCAATCGCCTTCGCGTCGGCAGAACCTTTCAATTCCAGCAAATCGGCCACAAGCAGTGTCATTTCAAGTAATTTTTCTATACCCATGCCTTTTTTCGCGGATACCGGAACACAAACAACATCGCCGCCGTATTCCTCAATCATCACACCTTTATCAGCCAATTGCTGTTTCACATATTCCGGGTTTGCGTTTGGCTTATCAATTTTATTCAAGGCAATAACTATGGGGACCTGCGCCGCGCGCGCATGATCTATTGCTTCAAGAGTCTGCGGCATAACACCGTCATCTGCCGCTACCACAATAATAGCAATATCAGTTACCTTGGCGCCGCGCGCGCGCATAGCGGTGAACGCTTCGTGTCCGGGAGTGTCTAAAAAGGTTACAATTCTCCCATCCGTTGTGGAAACCTGATACGCGCCGATATGTTGGGTAATGCCTCCGGCTTCTCCTGCGGCCACCTTGGTTTTGCGAATAGCGTCTAACAGCGATGTTTTACCGTGATCGACATGCCCCATAACCGTAACAACCGGTGGGCGTGTGCTGCGTTTTTCCTCGGGTTGCGCATCGCGATATTGGCTGATGATATCATCTTTTGCCGCGCTGACAGATTCTTTTGCCGCTTCGGAAGGGGTATACCCCAATTCAGTTGCAACGCGCGCCGCCACATCATAGGTAATGGTTTGGTTTACATTAGCAAACACACCCATTCCAATCAAATTTTTAATGACTTCAGTAACTGGAATTTCCAATAATTCTGCTAAGTTTTGCACCATTATCTTCGATGGAAGCTCTATCGGCCCCGGTTCTTTTACAGCAACTGCGGCCATGTTCCGCGCAGCGTTTCTTCGAGTAATATCATGCTTAACATTTTCTCGTTCAAGATCTTTACGTTTTTCTTGTATCTGTTTTTTAGTGGCTTGCGAACCGCGGTTATGGATAGTAGATCCCGGCATAGCGCGAGAAAAACCGGAAACTGATTCTGAATCGGTGGCGGCAGGAGAGCTAAATGGCCGGCCTTGTCCGCCTCTGCCAAAACCACCCTGACCTCCGGGTCCGTGTGAAGGTCTGTTTCCGCCAAAATGTCCCGATTGTCCGCCGGATTGCGCAGGTCTATCACCTCGCGGCGCGCCAAAACCACCGGATGAACGCGGTCCGGAGAAATTATTATCGCGCGGCTGTCCTGTTCGCGGTCCGGAGAAATTATTGTCGCGCGGCTGTCCTGTTCGCGGTCCGGAGAAATTATTATCGCGCGGCTGCCCTGTTCGCTGCCCGGAGAAATTATTGTCGCGCGGATACCCTGTCCGTTGCCCGGAGAAATTATTATCGCGCGGCTGCCCTGTTCGCTGTCCGGAGAAGTTATTGTCGCGCGGCTGTCCTGTTCGCGATCCGGAGAAATTATTGTCGCGCGGCTGCCCTGTTCGCTGCCCGGAGAAATTATTGTCGCGCGGCTGCCCTGTCCGCTGCCCGGAGAAATTATTGTCGCGCGGACGCTCCGTCCGCTGCCCGGAGAAATTATTGTCGCGCGGCTGTTCAACATTACTGGAAGCAGTCGGATGAGATAGTTTTTGCGGCGTTTCCGCAGTTTCATGGTGTGATTCTTCCGGAGCCTTCACCGAATTGACGCTATCCGGATTATTTTCCGTTTGTGGCGCTTTTGCTTGCTGTGTTGCTTTCGTAGTTCGCGGACGGCGTGCGGGCGGCTGAGTTTCTGTGGTAGTTACCGCCGCGTTTTCCTGTTCTAAACCCTGATCTGATGAATTGGTTGTCATGAATAGCTTGTTTCCCCCAAAAAATGCGCAAAGGTTAATGGTAATAAACAAAGTGATAAAAAAAGCCAGGAAACTTTAAAAAAGTTCCTTAGCTTGGAAGTGTGTGTCGCACGCTATTGCGCATTATTGAAAGGCTGCCGCCTAATCGCACAGGGCGCTGGTTACGCTAGCATAGGCTCACGCTCCACAAACATTGGCATTGGTCTCCTAAAAAATGCACTAAACACAAGCTACGCAGTAAAAAGCGGCTTTGCGCGGCGCGCAAAGCAGGAATAAGCGGATATATTCCTTCAAAATCTATCAAATAGAAGAAGATAGATGAATATGTGAAAGCAAATAGGAGACAAAATTGACACTCTACACTGAATAGTATACCGCCTTTTATAAGTTAACTGCAAGTATTTGCCATTCATCCTACAATTTCGGGACGAACAGCCACAACACATATTTGCTGCAGCATAACTCACAAGGCGGTTTACCCAAGAACCAACATGCCGAGCAGCGCTCATGGGAAGCGCAAACCAAAATCTATTTACGTTTCTGCCGGCAAAGTTTGCAAAAACTCATTCAGCCGCGCAAGATCTTCAGGTGGAATTTGAGAAATTTCAAATTCACTCAGCAGTTTTTTGCTTTTTAATACATTTTCCCAGCAAGACCTTTTAGCGCACAAATATGCGCCCCTACCAGATTTTTTACCGCCTGGGTCAAGCTCTACACTGCCGGCAGGGGTATGCACTACACGCAACAGCTCACGCTTTGATTTAGTGGTTTTGCATGCAATACAGGTTCGCATGGGAACATGTTTTTGCTTTATCGGTTTATGTTTTTTCTGCGGGATATCAGCTTGCGGCATCGTTCAGCCTTCCCTTCTGCAAAATTGCAATGACGCTCACTCGGCTTTTGCTATAACAATGCGCCAGCCGGTTAATTTATTAGCTAACCGAGCATTCTGCCCATCTTTGCCAATAGCCAGCGATAGCTGTGATGCGGGAACTATTACCTTTGCTAATTTTTCATTAGGATCCAAATCAATACGAATTGGTTTAGCCGGACTTAAGGCATTTCCCACAAAAACAGCCGGATCGCTATTCCACGGAATAATATCAACTTTTTCGCCATTCAGTTCAGAAACAATACTGTTTATTCTGGCGCCGCGCACACCAACACAAGCGCCAACGGCGTCTAAGCCATCTTGGCGAGATTTTACAGCGACTTTAGAGCGATTGCCCGCATCTCTGACAATACCTTTTATTTCGACAAGGCCATTGACAATTTCAGGGACTTCTTGCTCAAACAATCTTTTTACCAGATTGATGTGAATACGCGAAACAATAGCTAATGGCGGGCGGCCATTCATTTTTTTAATTTCCGCAACATACACACGAATACGCATTTGCGGCTTATATTTATCCAACGGAGACATTTCTTTGGCAGGTAAAATCCCTTCCAGTTTATCCAACTGAACTAAAAAGCCATCATCATCGTTGGGCCGCAAGATAGTGGCAACCACCATTTCGTTGACGCGATCCTGATATTGTTCATACAAAAACATATGCTCTGCTTCGCGAATTCTTTGCAGAATAATTTGGCTGGCGTTGCGCACAGGAATGCGTTCTAATAATTCGGGGGTTTCTACCTGCATAAATTCCCCCAACGCAGCGTTCAATTTAATACGCTGCGCCTCAGCAAGCGATATTTCTTTCGCAGAATCTTCAACCTGCGCAACGATATGTTTTTTCACAAACATGTGAACTTCGCCGACTTTATCTACAGTGATAATTGTGTCATCTGTAGATGATCGCATAGATCGGCGGTAAACATCTAGCAGCGCTTTACTGACTGTATCTATAACCAGTTCGCGGGGGAGCCCGCGTTCCGCAATCAGTTCCGCGATTGCTGTTTTATAATTACTTGGCATAAATCTTTTCGCACGACCAAAAACCGAATTATTGCGCGCATCGGCAATCATTTCGGCGCGGTACATGCCCCCCCCTTCCATGTTGAAAAGACAAAATTTTTGCCTGCTCAAATATATGGAAACTGAGCAGGCCTTTTTCTGCGCATAACAAAACGAAAAGTGGGCTGCATAAACCCACTTTTCGCCTTGATTTCATGTATACTCTTATTAAGAAGTATAGCATATATTTTTACAGACCGCAACTGTTTGCCGTCCCAAAAAACGTACCCAAAGAGGACACCGTGATGTCGTTCTTCAGTGTTCTCTTCCTGGTTCTTTGAGTCAGCAAAAAATGCAAGCATTTCTCGTCTTACTTACTCTCCCCAGACGTAAATTCTCGATGGACTTGCGATACGCATATGCCGTATATCACATTACAGAGAGGAGCGTACCTATCAGCGCCTTGGAAGACGTGAACAGAAAAGTCTCTATTTGGGTAAAAAATAAGAAACTTATTTTGACCCTTGTTTTAGAAATATTTCCCCTGAAATAATTGGCTAATCCAAAATATAGTTTCGCCAATTCCAAGAATTGAAAGTATAATTGCGGTAATTGCCCGGCCAACACCATAACGAGCGCCGCGCGAACCGATAATTTTGGCAATTGCAAATCCAGCGGTAACAATGCCGAAAAAGCCCAAAAACATTCCTATAACAGGAATGAGTGAAAACGATCCTAAAAACAGCGCCAACGAAGCAAAACCGCTCATTCGCCGCACAACTTTTCTTTTAGGCGCTTTTTCCGGCTCTGATGGCAGCTCTTTCATCAAATTTACAGAAGCGGCCTGAACATTGGTATTTTCTGCCGGCAAAGTTTGTATTGCCGTGATCGCGCTTTTGGTGTCGGCCGTGCTTTGCGTATTGTTGGACAGCATGGTTCCGCATTTGCTGCAATATAAACCATCCGACGGGTTTTCCATCCGGCAATTAGGACAGGTTTGTGTGAGAGTTTTGCCGGATCTTTTTTGCCGGCGTTCCATAACCGTATCTATACTCCGTTTCATATCTGCAGGCGATTTATAGCGATTGCTGGCGTTCATCTGCATTGCTTTCAGCACAATATCATCCACATCTTTAGATATTTTGGGCCAGTGCTGGCTTGGCCTTAGCATCTCCTTTTGATGCGCGCTCATCAGCTCGGCGCGTTCAATAGATTCCAGCGGCTGCCGGCCGGTTAAAGTATAATACATTGTTGCGCCAATAGCATATACATCGGTTGTTTCGCTTGATTTTCCGTCTTTAGCGCACTGTTCCAGCGGCGCATACCCGGGAGTATACGCTTGCGCCGCGCGCAGCGTTTTACTTTCGGGATCGTGATACAGTTTTGCAAGCCCTAAATCTAACAGCACGGGTTCACCGTTAGCGCGTAATTTAATATTTGCCGGCTTAATATCTCTATGCAAAATATTTTGATCATGCAGAATTTGCACCGCTTGGCAAACGGAAGATATAATTTTCAGCGCTTTATCTTCCGGAATCGGTGTTTTTTTGTTATGAAAATAATCTATCTGCAAATCTTCAATGCTTGGTCCGTCAATAAACTCCATCACTAAATAAAATCGTTTATTTTCCTCAAATTTATCAATCGCGCGAACCACATAAGGCGAATTGATATTTAACAGCACATCCGCTTCGAGAAAAAATTGCTTTCTCGTGTCTTCATCATTAAAATATGCTTCTTTCAGCGCAACCATTTGATTAAATTTCTTATCTTGCGCCTTATAAATATTCCCAAAGCCGCCCTGATTAATCAATTTAATAATGATATATCGATTATTCAGTTCAAAATTCTCCGGTAAAGGATCCATAGAAGAATCATTCATAATACCAACTCCAAACACCGCTTAAGCGCTAATATTCCCGCTTGCGCAACGATAAAAACAATAGTCCGATGCTCCGCTGCCTTTGGGAGTGTTTGCCATATTCTGTACATTCTTTAATTGACAAAATATGCTTACACAAAAGTATAGCATACCAA
>JAKAOI010000011.1:13403-14998 GCA_021812265.1 Chloroflexota bacterium
CTTGTCGCCGGCTGCAAAATAAAACTGGTCAAAATCAGATATTTTTGACTATTGGGAGCTATATTAGCGGTATTTTCTCCACAAAAATCTGGAAAAATTCTCACTATCTCCGTATCTATTTTTACTGCAATAAATTTTTACAAAAAGAGAAAAATGATTTTTTGCGCAACAACGCTGCAAAATCTCGCGCATATTGCTGCGCTGCCCTCATATTCAGCGCGCTCGCATAAACACTTGTTTCGCAGCGTTTACATCTGTTCATAATTGGACAAACACAAAAAATAAGCAGTATAGTTTATGTATAAACAGAAACCGCTCTTTATAGTCAGGACTTTCGCTTCAGCATGGAACATCGGGGATGTACAAGGGGCGGGGCCTCTTGTATGGGGTTCTGGGGTGTCCCCAGACCTCCCTTTGTTGCAGATACGAGAACCATGCGCTTCTCTTTCAAGCGAAAGTTCTAATTGTATTATTTGCTTTTTTGCAACGGAATGGATGTATATTAACATGATGAGTGGCAATCAAGACACTAATGATGGTTCAGTAACCGAACACTTGACAATAGATTCTTCCCAAAACAACAACACCCCAACCTATCCATCTCCCGAATACTACACGCAACTCAATACGACGGGAACCAATCGTACTGCCGCTCTTTCAGCAAACCTGCCTGATATGTCTCCGGCAAGCATCATTCCGGAATCGCCGGCGCAAACCGAACCAACATCTGCGCCGCAAATTGGGGAAACGCCGGCAAACATCTTTTGGTTTATTGCTTCGGCAGGAATCAGTGTATATGTATGGGCGCTGTTTTTCCACTCAGCGGCGCTGGGGTTAGGCATTGTGCTTTTAACTTTAGTTCATGAATTGGGACATTATATAGTTATCAAAGCAAAAGGCCTGCCTGCAAAACTTCCTATATTTATTCCGCTTTTAGGCGCTTTTGTTAATATGCTGCAATTACCGAAAAATGTTTTAGATGAAGCAGAAATTGCCATTGCCGGCCCAATTGCCGGCTCCATAGCGTCTGCCATATGCTTGGCAGCATATGAATACACCGATGTGCGCTCTTGGCTTATTTTAGCGTATTTCGGCTTCTTTATTAACGCGCTGAATTTGGCGCCAATTAATCCGTTAGATGGCGGCAGAATAGCCGGAGCAATAAGCAGATGGCTGTGGCCAATAGGCGTTGCAATAACGGGATGGCTGTTTTATACCTCGCATTACAATCTTCTCTATGGCGCAATCTTACTTTTAGGTATCTTCGAATTAATTTTAAATTTTGGTAGTACCCACAAAGATCCTTATTATCGTATTAATGTTTTCGCACGTTACGTTATGACCATATCCTATGTTGGTTTAATCATATTGCTGGTATATGGCATATTTTTTACACAATCGATGCTGTCTTTCACTCTTTTTTAGATAACACGCAAGTTCACAAAAAACTCGTGCAAAAACATCTTTTCTTAAAACCGAACGCGCCTGCTTCCGGATATTTCTGCTCCGGAAACAGGCAACTCTTGAGTTAGGGGATTAAACGCCCAATTTTCCCAGAACAGGGAAATTGTTCATTCCCAGTTGCAAACCAAACA
>JAKAOI010000012.1 GCA_021812265.1 Chloroflexota bacterium
GGCGCAGTAACTATACGTGTTTATTGCCGGTTATTTTTCCGTTTGTTTAGGGAAAAGGTCTTGCTAAAAAGAAAGGTATAGCGAATATGCGAATAATTTTGCCTGTGTTAACACAGACTGCTCCGGCGCATAGCTTTGTCGTATTTTTTGGGCTTGTTTCGGTTGCAATTCTTTCTTTTACCTTTTTAGGCTTTGCGCTGTATGTAAATATTCAAGCGCGCAAAAATGAACCTCCCGAGGATTAGATTGTTGGATAACAAAAATATTCCTAAACCAGCAGATAAGGCTTTTTTTCTTCAGCCAACATTAGAATTAGCGCAATCGCTTATCGGCGCAACGCTTTGGCGCCAGCTGGGTAATGAAGTTACCGGCGGTGTTATTGTAGAAACCGAGGCGTATATTTCGGCGGTAGACCCAGCCAGCCATAATTACCGGCGCCCGTCAAAAAAAAGAGCGGCAATGTTTGGGTTGCCGGGCACAGCGTATATTTATTTTACGTATGGCATGTATCACTGCTTTAATGTTGTGTGTGAGCCGGAGGGAGTGAGCGCGGCTGTGTTGATTCGCGCCGCTTACCCAATTTATGGGCAGGAAATTATGGCGGCGCGCCGGGGACTTGCAACTCCGCAGCTAAATATGGCGGCTGGACCGGGCAGGCTGTGCATGGCGTTTGCTCTTACCCGCGCCGATAATATGGCCGATCTGCGCGGAAACGCTTTATGGATTAGCGGCCCATCAGAGCATTATCCGGTTGATAAGGCAACGATACACACATCGTCCAGAATTGGCGTTTCCAGCGGACAAGAACTGCAATGGCGATTTTATTCTGCCGGCTGTCCGGCTGTTTCAGGTCCGGCCGCTTTGCGCCGTTGAAACAACTATAGTTGAAGGAAATTGTTCGGTTGCGCTACAGTACATAAGAGAAAGTTATAACACTTTATCTTTCCTTATGGATAGTTTGAGATAATGGTTTTTGCTGGAAACACTCCAATAAGTATTTTCTTTTTGCTGTCTTAAAGGAAATTATCATGAATATTGAAACAGAGGCCGCAATGGATAAGACAATTATTATGTATAGCACCACATGGTGTGGAGATTGCCGCAGATCGAAACGCTGGTTAAACGAAAATAATGTGCCGTTTAAAGATGTGAATATTGAAGAAAATGAAGAAGGACTGCATTATGTTGTTCAGATAAATAACGGCAGTCAAACCGTTCCGACAATTGTGTTCCCAGACGGAGCAATATTAGTTGAGCCATCGAATACGCAGTTGGCGGTGCAGGTAGAAAAATCATTGGGTATTTCTACCCCTGATTCACAAAAAGCTCACTAAGTCTACGCAGCGCAAAAGCCGCCGTTCATATAAACGATGAACGGCGTTTTTTTTATATAATTTGATGTTTTTTTCGGACCAAAGAGATTTTGGGGATACGTCAATCCTCACTTTTTTCGCGCAACGTCATTGCATACATGTAAGCGATAAAAAGCGAATGGTTTTCGTTTGCTTCGGCGTTTGCATCGTTCATTGGCGGCAAATCGCAGGAAATTTACGGAAACCAAGGCGTCGGCATTCGATTTGCAGATGTGGTATTCTAAAATAGAAAGGTATATTTACTTCCATATGTCTGTTAACGCTCAACCCAAAGATCCGATACGACTGGCATTAAGCCAGTTGAATGCGCGTGTTGGCGATTTGCAGTATAACGCTTCTCAAATTGCAAGCGCTATTTATCAGGCTGGGAGCAGCGGCGCACATGTTTTAGCCTTTCCCGAACTTGCGCTTACCGGTTATCCTCCCGAAGATTTATTGCTTCGCCCAAAATTTATTGCTGAAACGCAAACTGCGTTGCTGCATATTGCCGAAGAAACCCGCCGTTTTCCATCAATGCTGGTTATTGTTGGATTTATTGAGCGCCGCGCAGTGCTGTTTAACTCTGCGGCAATTTTGCATAATGGCGAGCTGATAGCCACATATCAAAAACAATACCTGCCCAATTATGGGGTGTTTGATGAAAATCGCTATTTTCAACAGGGAAACTCCACATTTTTAATTCAATTTCATTCTGCTCTGATAGGTGTAAGCATCTGCGAAGATATTTGGTATTCTGCCGGTCCCGCTACTATACAGGGATACGCTGGCGCCGACCTGCTGATTAACATCAGCGCTTCACCATACCATACACAAAAATGGGTTGAACGCGAACGTATGCTGGCAACCCGCGCCGGCGATACGGGCGCTTTATTGGCGTATGTTAATATGATCGGCGGGCAGGATGAACTGGTTTTTGATGGCGGCAGCTGCATTTTTAGCGAAACCGGCGCAGTTATAGCGCGGTCTCCGGTGTTTACAGAAGATTTGCTTATAGCAGATTTGCCGCTTGAAGGCGCGTTTCGCCAACGGTTGCGAGATCCTCGCTTACGGCAAGCGCATATGGAACAAACACCGCATATTATTCATGTCCCTGTTGCGTATACCCCAATTGACGCCAGCGCAAAACTGGTTTCGCATATTGCGCCGCATATAGACGCAGATGAAGAAATATATGAAGCGCTGAAACTGGGTGTGCGCGACTATGTGCAAAAAAATGGCTTTCATGATGTGGTTATTGGGGTATCGGGTGGAATCGATTCTGCTCTGACAGCGGTTATTGCCGCCGACGCGCTGGGCGCAGAACATACACATGGTGTGCTGCTGCCGTCGCAATATTCATCGGAAGGCAGCCTGACGGATGCGGCGCAGCTAGCGAAAAATTTGGGAATACAAACGTATACACTGCCAATTCAGCCGATAGTAGATGTAGTTGCCGCTACGCTAAAAGAGCCTTTAGGTGAATTAGTATTTGGGCTGACGTATGAAAATATACAGGCGCGGTCACGCGGAATAACGCTGATGGCGTTGTCTAACGCGCTGAACTGGCTGGTGTTAACCACCGGAAATAAATCGGAAATGTCCGTAGGATATGCGACGTTATATGGTGATATGGCCGGCGGTTTTGCGGTATTAAAAGATGTATGGAAAACACAGGTGTATCGGCTGGCGCTGTTCCGCAACGCTCGCGCGGGATTTGATTTAATTCCGCGCGCATCAATTGAAAAAGCTCCGTCGGCGGAATTACGGCCAGATCAACGCGACACCGATTCTTTACCGCCCTATGAAATATTAGATCCTATTCTTCAGGCGTATATTGAAGATGACATTGGTTTAGAAGAAATTATTAACTTGGGGTTTGATGAACACTATGCCCGCCGCGCAGTGCAACTGACAGATAAAAATGAATATAAACGCCGGCAGGCTCCCCCCGGAGTAAAAGTGACTCGGCGCGCCTTTGGGCGGGATAGACGTTTTCCGCTGACTAATGGCTATCATGAATGGACGGTTAAAAAAACTTATGATCAATGAAGATGTGCATGCGTTCGGTAACCACACGTCATTTAGTGAAAATCCGCTGATTTTTTGCGGAAGCGCAAATCGCAGCTTGGCCGGCGAGGTTGCGCAAATATTGCACTTGAAATTAGGCGGCTCCAGTGTTGAGCGTTTTCCGGATGGTGAAATACATATTCGGATAGATGAAAGCGTTCGCGGCAGAGACACCTATATTATTCAATCTACCTGCCCTCCCGTCAATGAAAATTTGATGGAGCTTTGCATTTTTCTCGATACACTTCGCCGCGCTTCTGCCGCGCGTGTAACTGCGATTATTCCATATTATGGCTATTCCCGGCAAGACCGCAAGGTAATTGGGCGTGAACCGATTACGGCAAAACTCGTTGCTAATTTGCTGGAAGCTGCCGGCGCTTCGCGTGTGCTGTGTGTAGATCTGCATAGCCCGGCGCTGCAAGGCTTTTTTGAAATAGGCATGGATCATCTGACAGCTTCACATAGTTTGGCCAATCATCTGCGGCAGCAAGATCTTTCGCAATCGATAATTGTATCTCCCGATACGGGAGGGGTGAAACGCGCTGATGTGTTTTCTAAAATATTAGGGCTGCCCTTGGCAATTTTGCATAAGCGCCGCGAATCGGGCGACACAGTAAATGTACGCGCAGTAATTGGCGATGTGCATGGAAAAAAACCGATTATTGTGGATGATATTATATCTACCGGAAGCACAATCCGCGAGGCTACAGATGAACTGTTGCGCGCCGGCGCCGAACCGGATATTTCAATCGTGGCGACGCATCCAATTTTTGTCGGGAAAGTGATCGAAAAGCTGGATCATCCGGCGATAAAGCGTATTATTGTCACAGATTCTGTGTCGTTGCATGAAGAAGTAACTAAAAAACTGCATAATATTGAAATAGTTAGTTTAGCGCCGCTATTGGCCGACGCGGTGATGCGCATTCATACCGGGCAGTCTTTAAGTGAGATGTTCCTTTCGCAAGACGATCACGGGGTTTCTATGCGCTGGTCGGTATAAGAAGCGGAGTGTCAAATATGGGGTGTTTCATAGTGGCATTTAGCCTCTATGCGGGTTGCGCGCAAGAATTTGTTGGACAATTTTTCAGCGGGAAATGGGCTGTTTCCCGCTGGTGATCTGTGATTTTATAGTAGGACTTTTGCTTGAAAGAGCAGCGCATGGTTTTCGTATCTGAAACAGATGCCACTTGTATATCCCCGCTGTTTCCTGCTGAAGCGAAAGTCTTGTATAGAATAAAACACAGGTTGTTTTAATAAAGCTGATAGCCCAACATTTGACACAACGATCCTGTTATATCACGAATACTATGATAATCTTCAGCGCCAAGCAATTTGCGGCTTTTGTTTGCGGGAACGCCGCCGCTGAGTGTTACATTTGCTTTAAAATCGGAAAGCTCGGCCGCGGAGCGTTCATCACCAATAAAATCTTCCGACAGACGAACAGATAAAAATTCATTGAGTTGTTTGCGATAATATTCACGGTTCAGCATTAAATCTTCCCATTTTATAAACATTGTTTTGTGGCTTGTTTGTGTCAATTGCAAATAAAATTCAACGGAATATTTCCAAAATAAACAATGTTCTTCTGTTGTATAGTTCGGCCAGTTATTGGTGTTTAACGCGCGTGATTTTCCTGACGCGATTGCGTCATAGGGGTGGCGCATCATTACGATAATATGGGGGTCGCTTTGCTGTAAAAAAGTCGTAATTCCGGCAGGCTGTGTTTGGGCCGATGGCCAAGAGATTGGCTGTTTCATGCCGATGATATCGGGATTATGTTTGATTTTTAAGGCTCCCCACCACTGAGAAGAAAATTTGTGAACTTTTGATTTTCGATCTAACCCTGTAGAAGCGCATAGTTTTAAATATTCATCAATCTGATGAAAACTGCTGAAGTTTTCAATAGCGTCGGCTATTTCATGGCAACAATAACCGTTTTCTGTGTCGGATATCCAATCACTGATAAAAGTAGTCCCTGTTCGAGGCGCTCCTGTTACATAAACGTAAGTCATTACTATCCTCTAACTGATAAAAGTAGCATGAATGGGATTTTTGCCGGAATCGTTTCAAACATTGAAGATTCACGGAAATAATAATCCCCGAAACGTTATGTCTCGCGTCATAGCGGCTCTTTCCGTAACACCAATGTAAACGAAAATATATAAGCAGGGTTTTCGTTTGTATATCGGCGCCTATTCGCCAAAGCTAAGGGTGATAAGATTCTCTTTCAGCGGCGCAGAAAAGCGCATCTTAGCGCGATTAAACAAAAATCCTGTATAAAAAAAGGATGCATATAATTCAGCGGCAAAGTCCTGATACAAAATATGCTTGTTTGTATTATCGGCCGGCGGCGGCAACAAATTCAAGGAACAATTGACGTGATTGTTCATTTGTTTTAAACAGCCGCTCCGGATGGCTTTGAATAGCGAGAATAAATCGGCGGTTGGGTATTTCTACTGCTTCTATCACATCATCAGCGGCGCGAGCAGAAACTACCAAGCCTTCCCCGAGCTTGTTGATGGACTGGTGGTGGAAACTGTTAACCTGTGCGGTCTCCGACTGAAAAATTTGCGCTAAGCGCGATTGAGAGTCAATGCGAATAGAATGGGTTACATTGCTGCCGTCTTCTTTTTGATTATGGTTGATATCTTTAGATATTTGTGAAGGGATATCCTGATATAATGTGCCCCCGGCGGCAACATTCAAAACCTGTAATCCGCGGCAAATACCAAATAATGGTTTATCGTTTTGAATGGCCATTTGTGCGACGGCAATTTCAAATACATCCCGCTCACTGCTGATGGGGCCTAGCTTTTCGTGTGGAAGCTCATGATAATACTTGGGGTCAATGTCGGAGCCTCCTTGTAAAAGAATTCCATCGGTAATAGTAAAAATTGTTTGCAGCGCAGCAGTATCTTGCAACGCCGGAATTTGAACAACAATTGCGCCGGACGCTTGCAGCGCATATATGTACGAATCTAAGTTTCCGATAAACCCTTCGGAATACCCGGGAATATTTTTAGAATAAGAAATCAATCCGATAATTGGTGAACGCTTCATAACAAAAGACCTTATTGAAAATCTGTTTCGGCGGCTGGGTTAAGCTGTATTTGCGCGGAAAGCGCCGCTTGCTTTCTGGTTTGTTTTTGCTGATTTGAAATTGGCCCGGAAGTATGGGGTATGTTTCCGGCGCTTGGCACACGTAACAGCGCCACTAAACAAAATAGAAACCATACCGCGAGAATACCCGTTAAAATAAAAATAACAAGTTGATTCATATTGAATGGCTAATGCTTCTCTCCTTTAGATAATGCGCTGATGAAGACATTGCAGCGCCATGAAAAAACTGCTTTGCTATAATTCGGCGCCGAGTGAATTGTGTGCGCCATATGGAAACCAATGATTATGGTTGGGAGTTTAAACTATTTTTGGGAAGTGATGTGTTTCAATATAGCGGCTATTGATAGTATATAACCATGAATAATACTTATCATAACGTGAAAAAAGCACTCAAGCAATGTTACAATGACATATAGGCTATGGTATTCTATTTACTTCGGTTTTATTCAGTCTGCCGCATAACTAAGAATAGTGTTGTTAGGTGAAAAATTGCAAAGCTAACATGTAATAGGCCTCTTTTCTGGCGCAGTATTGCAGGCAATAACCAACACCAATAATAATAACCGTACAGTTTTATAGCAGCAATTTGCGGCGCAAAAATATCTTTTTGCTCAGCCGCACAACGCATTGGCTGCAAACATTTCTATGTAACCAACGCGCAAGCATAATGCCAAGTTTAAATCGGCAGACTAAGCAGCGGTTTGGCAAACACCGTTTTTGTTTACGCCAAAGCGCTATTTTTTTATCGTTATCAGGAGCCATTCCATGACTATGAGCGTAGCTTTTTTGCTGTTTTTTACCGCGTTGATTGGCGGAGCTTTAAATTCAGTTGCCGGTGGCGGCAGCTTCTTTACATTTCCTACACTTATTTTTACCGGTTTAGCGCCAATCGCCGCCAACGCAACCAGCACAGTTGCATTATGGCCGGGATCCGTGGCCAGCATCGCGCCATATAAAGATACGTTGAATGCGCAGCGCCGCACGCTTTATTCATTAGCTGCAATCAGTTTGGCGGGCGGAATTGTCGGATCCTTAGTGCTTATTAATACGCCGCAATCGGCGTTTAAAGCCATTTTACCGTTTTTATTGCTTATCGCAACAGTTATTTTCGCGTTTGGCGGCAACGCGGCGGCGTACCTGCGCAAGCGTTTTGAAAACGGTGTGGGAATATCATTTTTTACCAAATATATTCTGCCAATTTTTCAGTTTATCATTGCGCTGTATGGCGGCTATTTTGGCGGCGGTATAGGAATATTAATGTTGGCGTTGTTTGCAGTGATGGAAATGAAAGATATTCACACCATGAATGCGCTGAAAGTTATTTTAGCCAGCAGTATTAATGGTGTAGCGGTGATCATATTTATTGCCTATGGTATAGTGCACTGGCCGCAAGCGCTGGTAATGGCCGCCGGCGCAATAGCAGGCGGCTATTTTGGCGCTTTTTTTGCGCAAAAAATCCCATCAAAGTATGTGCGCGTATTTGTTATCCTTGTGGGTGTGAGCTTAACCATATATTTTTTTGCGCAAAATATCGGCTAAACCGGTAGTTTTGCGCGTGTTTTACTTTGCTGCGCCGCAGCGCTCTTATTGCAGCAAAGCTATTTGATGTGGTATACTTCACACCGGTGTATCCTTTAATGACTCGTACCGAGATACGGGAAAGGAGCAAACAATTATGTCACACTCTCATAAATTACATACCGATACACATTCTTCTGCGACTCCGACAGATTCCGCAGCGCAATCACCCTCTTCTATTCGGCAGATAATGAACACCGATGAAATTCGCCGCGCGTTAATACGCATATCTCACGAGATTTTGGAACGCACCAATGGCGCGGAAAATACGGCTATTATCGGCTTGTACCGCGGCGGCTCTATAATGGCTCAGCGACTTGGCGCCTGCATTGCTCGTTTTGAACAGCGGGAAGTGTTTGTTGGCGCCATTGATTTCAGCCCGTTTCGCGATGACGCTCAGCAAAACGGCCCATTTCCACTGTTGGGGCCAACCGTACTTCCGCCGGATATTACAGGGAAAACTATTATACTGGTAGATGACGTGATAAATACGGGCAGATCGATGCGCGCCGCTTTATCCGCAATTTTAACATATGGCCGTCCGGCGCGCATTCAATGCGCCGCCTTAGTAGATCGCGGCCATCGCGAAATGCCGATACGCGCCGAATATGTCGGCAAAAATACGCCAACCAGCAGGCAGGAATGGATTGTAATTCATTTTACTGAACTGGATGGATCGGATGAGGCGCTGCTGATGCGCCGGGAGGAATTTCAATAGTGGCTGCTAATACCGCCATTCGGCATCTGTTAGATGTTGATGAATGGTCTTTGAATGATATACAACGCCTGCTGGATATGGCAGATTCACTTCGCGGATGGAGCGACCCCAATTCTTTGCGTTCTTTATTGCGTGACACCGTAGTTGTCACGCTTTTTTATGAAAACAGCACCAGAACCCGCGTTTCGTTTGAACTTGCCGCCAAAGCGCTGGGCGCCGATGTCGTAAATATTTCCGCTTCCGCCAGCAGCGTTACCAAAGGTGAAACTATCCGCGACACCGTTAATACACTCGACGCGCTGGGCGCTGATATCATCGTTATGCGGCATGAGCACTCCGGCGCGCCAAACACCGCCGCGCGCTGGAGCAATTCTTCCATTATAAACGCCGGAGATGGCTGGCGCGCGCACCCTTCTCAGGCGCTGCTTGATTTGTTGACGCTGCGCTCCATTTTCGGCTCGGCGGCCGGTAAAAAAATAGTTATCGCCGGTGATATCATCCACAGCCGAGTAGCGCGGTCTAACATCTATGCGCTTACCACCGCCGGCGCCGAAGTTATTTTATGCGGCCCGCCTACCATGCTGCCGCAAACATTTGCCGCGGCGTATCCGGGTCGCAATGTAAGCGTTACCTATTCCATAGATGAAGCGCTGGCCAATGCAGACGCCGTCATGGCGCTGCGCATCCAAAAAGAACGAATGACCGGCGGCGCGCTGCCGTCTTTGCGAGAGTATCGGCAATTTTTTGGCTTAACCGCCGAGCGTATGAAAGCTTACCCTCACTTGCCGATATTACATCCGGGGCCGATGAATGAGGGGGTAGAGATAGATCCCGAAGTGGCCCACGGCGCGCAATCATATGTTGAGCGCCAAGTTGCAAACGGCCCCTTGGTGCGCATGGCGATTTTGCTGTGGGCGGCGCGCAAAGATGACGCATTTTTAAATATGGCGCCGCAGACCAGACAGATCGGGAGACACTGAAGTATGACAGATATAATGACACCTCGTATACTATGGATTCATGGCGGCCGCTTGATTGATCCTTCGCAGGATTACGACGCGCCGGGAGATATATTACTCGAAGATGGCGCTGTGTTGGCGGCGGGAGATCCCGCTGAAGTTGCGGCGCAGGCGCAGAGCAAAAAATCTGCCGGCGCGCATATTGAAGAAATTATTTTGCCGGCGGAAATGTGTGTTGCGCCGGGACTTATCGACGCGCATACCCATTTGCGTGAGCCGGGATTTGAAATAAAAGAAACGGTTCACAGTGGCGCCAAAGCAGCCGCACGCGGAGGGTATACCACTATATGCAGTATGCCCAATACTGCGCCGGTTACCGATAGCCGGGGTGTGGTTGCGCAAATATTGGCGGCTGCGCAAACCGCGGCAATTCGAGTGCTGCCTATTGGCGCCATTACCCGTGGACAAGAAGGCTCTCAGCTTACAGAAATGTTTGAACTGGCCGAAGCCGGTGTAATCGCTTTTTCTGATGACGGCAAGCCAGTGCGCTCCGGCTCCATGATGTCTATGGCGCTACATTATGCGCTGCCGTTGAATGTGCCCATTATCAATCACTGCGAAGATCCTGATATCGTGGGCGGTGGTGTTATGAACAGCGGTCCCGCCGCCGTTCGCCTCGGACTGAAAGGCTGGCCGTCTTCCGGGGAAGTGATTATGCTGATGCGCGACTTGGAATTGGTTCGCGGAATCGGCGCGCGTTATCACGCTGCGCACCTTAGCGCTGCGGGTAGTGTAGATGCCGTTCGCCGCGCTAAAGACGCCGGATTGCGGGTAACCGCAGAAGTGACGCCGCACCATTTGCTGCTGACCGATGAATGGGTAGAGGGACACGCCAGTGGCTTGTTGGCGGAATATGCGCAGCAAGCGCGGACGCCGCAGTTTAACACGAACGCTAAGGTAAACCCCCCGCTGCGGTCTGTGAAAGACACCGAGGCTACACTGCAGGGGCTGCTGGATGGCGTCATTGATATTGTGGCGACGGACCACGCTCCGCACGGTGTTACCGATAAATATTGTTCTTTTGATGAAGCTGCGTTTGGCATATCGGGCATTGAAACATCCTTATCCATGCTGCTTACGCTTGCTCAGCTACGCAATATTCCGCTAAAAACAATTATTGCTGCCGCCGCAACAAAACCTGCGGAAGTGTTTCAGCTTGCGCGGCATACGCGGCGTCCCATCGGAACACTGCGCGCCGGAGCGGCGGCTGATGTTGTGATATTTGATCCCAATGAGCGATATACTGTTTTGGCCGAGGATTTTTTATCGCTGGGCAAAAATACGCCGCTGGATGGGACGCAGCTGCTGGGTAAAGTAAAAATGACGATATATGCCGGCAGCGTTGTTTGGGAAGACACATATTTTAATCGGAGGCCGCAATGAGGATGCATAACGGTTTTAATACTGCGCAGACAGATTTTTGCGAGGGGACTGTCAATACGCAAAAATATAGAGTAACCCTTACGCTGGAAAATGGCGCGGTTTTTGAAGGGGAGGCGTTTGGGGGAATAGAAACACTGCGCCGGAAAGATCGGCTTGGAGAAGTCGTTTTTACCACTACGATGACTGGTTATCAGGAAGTATGCACCGACCCGTCGTATCGCGGCCAAATGGTAGTTATGACATATCCGCTTATCGGAAACTATGGAGTGGCAGACTCTGCGGAAGAATCACGCCGACCATGGCTTTCTGCCTTAATTGTGCGCGAATATTGCGAAGAATTTTCTAACTGGAGCGCCGCAGAGTCGCTAGATTCTTACTTGCGCCGCGCCGGTATACCCGGTGTTTCGGAGCTGGATACGCGCGCGCTGACACGCATGCTGCGGGAAAAAGGCACATTGCGGGGCGCGCTGCATTTGCTGGATGATGATGAACAGCCCGACACCCCCAAGCAAACCAAAATTGCGCAATCGGCGCGTACAGTAACAGAATTGGATGTAGTGCAAGATGTTGTTACACCGGAAATTATTCGCCTGGAGCCGGAAAATGGCTCTACGGCGGACACGCCGCATATCGCGCTGATAGATACCGGTTACAAAAAAAATATCAGCTCCTCGCTGCTGCGGCGCGGCGCTCGGGTTACAATTGTTCCTTACTCAATCTCTATCGATGATTTATTGAAATTAGAGCCGGATGGCTTGCTGCTTTCTAATGGTCCCGGCGACCCCGAAACGGTCACTCACCTGATTGCTATGACACGTGAACTGATTCAGCGCCAAATACCGATGATGGGTATTTGCTTGGGGCATCAAATTATTGGGCTTGCTGCCGGAGCAAAAACAAGCAGGCTCCCCTTTGGCCATCATGGGGGAAATCATCCCGTTATCGAGGTGAAAACCAATACCGTAACCATTACCACACAAAATCATAATTTTCAGGTAGACGCGAACAGTATACCCGAAAGCAGCGGATTTTATGTAAGCCATTATAATCTTTCGGATGGTTCAGTAGAAGGTTTGGCGCATGTAGAATTGCCGATATTTTCGGCGCAATATCACCCGGAAGCCGCTCCCGGGCCGCAAGATAATTTAGGGTTGTTTGATCGATTTCTGCAAAACATAAAAAAATCCTGAATACAATTCATTTAAGGAAACACAATATTATGCCACGCTTAGAGCATATACAAAAAGCGTTAATTATCGGATCGGGACCAATTGTTATCGGTCAAGCCGCAGAATTTGACTACGCCGGGGCGCAAGCCTGCAAATCACTGCGAGAAGAAGGCATTACAACCGTTTTGGTAAACTCTAATCCTGCAACTATTATGACTGATGAAGGGATGGCCGACTCAACTTATATTGAGCCGCTGACGGTGGATGTGCTTGAACGCATTATTGAACGCGAACGTCCTGATGGTATTTTAGGCACGCTGGGTGGTCAAACCGGGCTGAATTTATCGGTTGAAATCAGCAAGGCGGGCATTTTGGATCGCTATAAAACACGGTTGTTGGGCACACCCGCCGCATCAATTCAAATGGCGGAAAGCCGTGAAGAATTTAAACAATTGCTGCTGCGCATCGGGGAACCGGCGCCGCCCAGCAAAAATATTACTTCAATAGAAGAAGCTGTCGCTTTTGCGGAGGAAATCGGCTTGCCGCTGGTTTGCCGGCCGGCGTATACATTAGGTGGCGCCGGCGGTGGCGTAGCGTGGACATATTCCGAATTGCGGCGCATTGTTCAGGGCGGCCTAGACCAAAGCCCTATTCATCAGGTTTTGCTGGAACATTACCTGAAAGGCTGGAAAGAACTGGAATATGAAGTGATCCGTGACAGCGCCGGCGCCTGTATTACCGTTTGCAATATGGAAAATATCGATCCGCTGGGTGTGCATACCGGAGATAGCATTGTTGTTGCGCCCAGCCAAACATTAACCGACCACGAATACCAAATGCTGCGCAATTCCGCCATTAAAATTGTTCGCGCGCTGGGTGTGGAAGGCGGTTGTAATGTGCAATTTGCGCTTGATCCTCGCTCCGAACGCTATTATGTTATAGAGGTAAATCCGCGCGTCAGCAGGTCTTCTGCTCTGGCCAGTAAAGCCACCGGCTATCCGATTGCTAGGGTCGCCGCAAAAATTGCGTTGGGATATCAGCTGCACGAGATTAAAAATTCCGTAACCGGGCGCACCAGCGCCGCTTTTGAACCCGCGCTGGATTATGTGGTTGTTAAAATTCCCCGTTGGCCATTTGATAAATTCCCTTGGGCCGATCGCACGCTGGGCACGCAAATGAAGGCTACCGGTGAGGTGATGGCAATAGATCGCACTTTTGAAGCGGCTTTGCAGAAAGCAATGCGATCTTTGGAAATTAAAGCCTCGCCGATTGCTGCAAAACTTACAGCGGCTACGGTTCGCCCCTCTGATACATTTGTGTCTTCGGGGCTGCACGCAATAAAAGAAATGTCGGCAAATCAGGAAGAGACGCCGTTTTCGCTTACCCCGAATGATTCGCGACTGTGGAAAATTATGGAAACTTTGCGGGCTAACCCTACCGATTCTATGATTGAAGAGGTATATACGAATAGCGGAATAGATCGATGGTTCTTAAAAAAGCTGCGTAAAATTGTGCTGTTTGAACGACGCCTGAAAGAAAGCAGCGCAGCGATCACCTCGGATCTGCTGCGATCCGCCAAACGCATGGGGTTTTCGGATGAGGCAATCGGCGCGTTAACGGGAAAAACTCGCGCAGAAATTCGCCAGTTGCGCCGTGAAGCGCGAATTGCGCCGGTGTATAAGATGGTGGACACGTGCGCGGGCGAGTTTGTCGCACAAACACCGTATTATTACAGCACATATGAAACAGAAAATGAAGCGCCGCCATTAGCCGCTCCAAAGGCTATTGTGCTGGGGTCTGGCCCCATACGCATTGGGCAGGGCATAGAATTTGATTATTGCAGCGTGCGCTCCGCCATGGCGCTGCGCGATTCCGGTGTAGCGAGTATTATGATTAATTCTAATCCGGAAACAGTCAGCACTGACTTTGATATGTCGAATCGATTATATTTTGAGCCGCTGGATATAGAAAGCATATTGGCGGTGATAGAAAATGAAAGCAATGGCAGGGAACTGCCGCCGGTGATTGTGCAATTTGGCGGCCAAACAGCAATTAACGCTGCAAAACACATCGATGACTATGGCGCGCCGATTTGGGGCACGAGCTATGAAGGCATCGATATTGCTGAGGATCGGGAGCGATTTGAGCAGCTTATGGAGCGACTGCAAATTGATCGTCCGAGAGGCAGCGCGGTGCGAACACATTCTCAGGCGTTGCGCGCCGCCGGAGAAATCGGCTATCCGGTTTTGGTGCGGCCCTCATTTGTGCTTGGCGGCCGCGCGATGGAAATTGTGCATAACTCGAAGTCACTGCGGCGCTATGTGGAACGCGCCTTAAGCGACTATGGCGAGCGGCCTCTGCTGATCGATCAATATCTTAACGGCATAGAGGTTGAGGTAGACGCTATTTGCGATGGAGAAATAACGCTGATTCCGGGAATTATGCGGCATATTGAACGCGCCGGCGTACATTCCGGTGATAGTTACGCTGTATATCCCGCAGTGGGTATCAGCGAGGAAGAAATCGCCAAAATTGTTTCTGTAACGCAACGAATCGCTTTAGCGTTGGAAATAAGATCGGAA
>JAKAOI010000381.1 GCA_021812265.1 Chloroflexota bacterium
TCTCGATGATTTGGGGAAACGGGTGGTGATTGTAGATACATCAAATGAGATTGCCGGGGATGGAGATGTGCCGCACCCAGGAATAGGGCGCGCGCGGCGGCTTCAGGTAGCGCATCCGTCGGAACAGCATGCTGTGATGATTGAGGCGGTTGAAAATCATATGCCTGAAGTAATTATTATTGACGAAATTGGCACAGAACTGGAAGCACAGGCGGCAAGAACAATTGCGGAACGCGGAGTGCAACTGATAGGAACTGCGCATGGCAACACGCTTGATAATTTATTGCTGAATCCAACTCTATCAGATTTGATCGGCGGAATCAGTTCAGTTACGTTGGGCGATGAAGAGGCTCGCCGTCGCGGCACACAAAAAACCGTGTTGGAACGTAAGGCTCCTCCTACATTTGATGTGGTAGTTGAGCAGCAAGATCGTTGGCGGGTATTAATACACGATAATGTTGCTGAGGCGGTAGACGCAATGCTGCGCGGTGAAATGCCAGCGCGCAGCATCCGTGAAATGCGCGGTGACGGACACATTGCGGTGTCGCATGAATCGGCTCGCCCGGCGACATTAGAGGAATTGCGGGGGCCGTTGGGGAAAAATATTGCGCAAAACCCACGCGCCGAAATGCGGACCCCAAATCCGCGCAGCGCATATACATTTAATCGCCGCCAAGTTACCGTGCGGTCTGAAGAACGGACAGAGAAACCACTGCGCATGCCGATTGCTGCTGACGCAGTTGCAGACACCAGCCAGCGCCGGCAGGTAATCTATCCGCTGGGCATCAGCCGATCGCGATTGGAAGAGGTAATACAGGATCTGCGTGTTCCGGCGGTGATTGGCTATGATGAACACGAAGCAGATACCATTTTGGCGCTGAAAAGCATTTATCGAAAGCAGCCGGATCGCATAGAGTCGGCGCAAGAAAGCGGCAAAGCGGTGTATATTTTACGAACCGGCGCGCCGGATCGGTTGCGTGAAGTAATAATTGATTTATTTGGTGTGCGTGAACGATAGCTGCGCCGAGAAAAGCAGTATTAAAAAATTTGTGATCGCAAACCGTCACAATTTTTCACCAATATTTTGCCGCGACGCAACAATACTAATCCATCACGCTGAAAGGTATTTAATATTGCAGTAACCGTTTCGCGCAGCGCGCCAACCAAGTCGGCCAACTGCTGATGAGTGAGCGCAATCACCGGATTGGCGCCATATTGACTCAGCCGCAGCAAGGCAGAGGCTATTCGAGCAGGTATAGTATAGTACGCTAATTCTTCCAGTCGTTCCTCGTGAATTGCCAAACGTTTGCCCATAGCTTCGATCATGCGCAAGGCAACCTGCGGCTGCTGTTGAATAATATATTCAATATCTCTCCGGCTTAGCGCGCATACCAGCGCTGGTTCGGTTACTTCGGCAAAGGCGCATCGCAGAGATTCCCCTAAGAGTGGCATTTCACCAAAAAACACACCCGGACCCAGAACGGCAATTTCCAGCCGTTTACCTGTATTTGTCAGCCGATATAAATGCACTGCGCCATATTTTAATAAAAACAATGTTTCCGCGCGATCATCTTGCGCATATAAAATCTGCCCTTTAGGATATGTTCGCATTGTTATGTGTTGCTCAATTGTGTGTATTTCATCCGGCGGCAAATCTTGAAAAATATCAGCCGCCTGTAAATAATTTGATAGCGCATCTTGGTTCTTTAGCCGTGGTTTGGTAAATAATTGCATCAATAAACAGCCTTTTTCATAATCTCTCTCTCTATTTACACTGGTATATCGGTTTTAGATGGATAACTGATATGTTTTTTCTTTCAACGCAAGGAATCTAAGCGTTGGAAAACCTGAATTTGGCGCAATATATGTATTGTGTAGTCTGGGCTACAGAACTTTGCCGTTTTTCAGCGTATAGTTTGAGTAACGTCTGGCGGCTGCGCAACGCAGAACAACGCCGAGCACTATGAAAGGTTACACAAAATATGGGAAACACAGGAAAATTTGCGGTTCATGGCGCCATAGCCGGTATGATTGCAGGTATGGCAATGGCAATGTACGCCATGATAGCTTCAGCGACATTTTTACATGAAGGTTTTTTTACACCGCTTTATGGCATAGCTGCGCCAATTGTTGGAAAACAAGCAATGGTGACATCAATGAGCCAAGGCATCTATTTTACATTTGGCCCTGCTATAGTTGGCTTAATTATTCATATGATGGTCTCGGCTGTATTCGGAATTATATATGGATTTGCTGCCCGCGCGTTACATTTAGCTGGTTTCGTGTCTGTGGTGGCAGGAATGATGTATGGCGTGGTTATTTTACTTGTAATGAGTTTTGTGGCGCTGCCGATTATTGGGTTGGGATCTATGCCGGCGACGGTGGGTTGGCCATCTTTTACCATTGA
Source organism: Chloroflexota bacterium (assembly GCA_021812265.1). GTDB lineage: Bacteria > Chloroflexota > Ktedonobacteria > Ktedonobacterales > JACDGC01 > JAJYBV01. The sequence goes on from JAKAOI010000381.1 coordinate 2,408, forward strand.
ACACCTTATGTATGGTGTTGTCATTGGTTTATGGCCGCTGGTTAAATCACAGGAATTTGCAAAATAATTTTTTATAAAGCCTTTGAAACTTCACTCTAAGGCCAACGAAATTCTCATTAGGCAGAAGCCATAATTTCTGCCTAATTTGTCTGCTTTTATATTTGTTTTGTTTGCCGCTTATGCATTGAAATGTTTAGTAAAACACCTATTGCGGCCATAGAAGCAGTTAATGAAGCGCCGCCATAACTGATAAATGGCAGCGGAACACCGGTATAGGGCAGCGCCGCGACATTCGATCCGATATTCAACAGCGCTTGTGTTCCCAGCCACGCCGCAGTTCCGGCAGCAAAAATACCGCCAAATATATCGGCGGAGTTTCGCGATATAGCTATTCCTCGCCAAACGACAAACGCCAGCGCAGCGATTACTGCGCATACGCCAATGAGACCTAATTCTTCTCCAATTACCGCCAAAATAGAATCGGTATATGGCGCCGGCAGATAGCCTGTTTTTTGCATGCTTTGTCCTAAACCGCGGCCGAATATACCGCCGGATCCCAAGGCTATCAGCGCTTGGCAAATTTGGTAAGATGCCGCGCTATAGCAATCTAAGGGATGCATAAATCCTAATATGCGCGCGCGGCGGAATGGTGAAAGCGCTATTATTGCTGTGGCGGCGGCGGCGGCTCCAATGGCAGGCACAAGCAGCAGCTCAAGTTTTACTCCGCTCATCAGAAGCATTGTCATCATGACCGAAAAGATAATAGAT
>JAKAOI010000382.1 GCA_021812265.1 Chloroflexota bacterium
GCTACGGCTGCCGCAATACTCATGATCGCCCAATATACCGGCGCCAGCAGCGCCCATTTAACCAGCCAATATGTGCCCCGTTTTGCTGCGCCCAGCAGCGCCATATATAGAAACAAGAAATTGCCAAAAACAAGAGAAACAACACTGGCGTAAAATGTCGGCGCCGGATACAGCACGTGGTACAGCGAACTGACATCTGTCCGGAATAGGATATACATAAGAAACATAATCCACAATAGGGGGTTTGTCAGCAGCATTACCGATTTTGCCCCAATGACAAATTGCAGAGAAAGGAAGCCGCGCCAGCCGTTTTGGCGAATATATCGCACTGGATTGCGCATATGGGTAAGGTAGGTTTGCATATATCCCTTAATCCAGCGGGATCGCTGCCGAATCCAATTTTTAAAATTGGGGTTTGCCTCTTCGTATGTTGTTGAATCCAGCATTGCTGTGCGAAATCGATAGCCGGCCAGCCGTAAACCCAAATCGCAATCTTCTGTTACATTATAAGGATCCCAAGCGCCAACTTTCCGCAAATGCGCAATGCGAAAATGGTTGGATGTTCCGCCTAGCGGAAGCGCAAAGCGCATCCATTGCAAACCAGGAAGCAGCACATCAAACCACAAAGAATATTCCATTGCAAACCAGCGGGTTAATATATTTTGCGCCGGATTATAGAAATTTAATTTTGCCTGCACACACGCTGTGTCTTCACCTTGTTTTGCAAAGGTAAGCACTGCTTTCTTGAGCTGCAGCGGATCGGGAATATCTTCAGCGTCGTAAATAACTACAAACTTGCCTGTTGCCTGAAGCAGCCCATAATTACATGCCCGCGGCTTCGTTCTGGGTTGTCCATCGGGAACAGTGATAACATGAAAGTGATTGGGCAATTTCATCGCCAGCAGCGCATTGCGGGTCTCTGTGTCATCTTCTTCAGTTAAAAACAGTATTTGCAGTTTATCAACAGGATAGTCCATGGCAAGCATAGATTGAACAAATTGCGGAACTACCTCTGTTTCTTTGTAGAGAGGACATAGAACAGTGTATGTCGGCCATTCGGAATATGTTAAAGCCTCCACCACACGATCATCAATATGTGTTTCGGGGGTATCGCCAACCATACGGGTAGCAAGAAAAGCGTGGATAAGCGCGTCTCCGGCGTATATTGCTGTTAACAGCCCAATGGAGATGATAATTGTTGTTATACCCCAAAGCATCAATGTCACAGCCCAACCCAGCAACAATATAACAATTGTCACTGTTTGCGCAGGTGTGATGGTTTTTATTGCGGAATATTGCGGGTTATACGGCGCAAAACAATTAATTTCTTTGCCATCTACCAGTACTTTTTCAGTAGATTTTGCGTAGTATTCTTCCGCTTCCATTTTGTCTTGCGCAGTGTCATGGATTTCCGAACTGGTTTCAAGCCATTGCCCCAGAAAACGAATAGAATCTTGCATTTCCTGATAATCATCTTTACCTGTGGCATATACATGATGAAATTCACGGGTTGGCCCAGCCGGAACGACGCCGAAAAATTTTAAGCGCTGTATCATATTTGCCAGCGCGCGTGTTCCCTTTGAAGGCGGGTTATGTTTTATAATATCCAGTTCAAGGGTTTTTGCGTCATTATAATTAATGAGAGTATTTTTTGTTGTAACTGCCACTGCTCAAACTCACAATCTTATATCAAGAATCCGCCATAGTACAACATAGTTGATTGGTAAAAGCCAAATAGGGTTGCGTGTGATTGGGTGCGAAAATATAGCTCAGCAACGTAGGTGGGCTAAAATAAACACATAATTGTGATGTGTTTATGAGGAAAAGTGTATAACGAAATCTTTAAAAGTGTGTAACAACTTTCCCCAAAGAATTCCGTTAATTTAATTATAAGCAAGCAAAACGGTAAGTAGTCAAGAAAACGGAAGGTTTAGTACTTTTTACTCAAGTAAGCGATGTTTAGAGCCGATGTTTGGCTGTACATCCTATATAAACATCTGCAGAAATGTATGTTTTGTGTGTTAGTGCTTTTGTTGGCGCCGAGCAAGAATATATCTGGATTTTCGTCAAAAAAATTTTGTGGAAACACCACAATCCCCACGTGTGGCTCCGGCGCTTAACCGATCTTATGGTTTACTCTGAACTAGGTAATTTGGATGAGTGTTTGCTTGAAATATATTTGATATTGTATTTTATTAAGTAGATTAAAAGTAATTTCTTAATCTTACCGGATTTTCCTCTACACATGTATATCGGCGTTTTCTCACTAAATACTCATTTCCCTATTCTAAATCTTTATGCTCGCCGAAATAGTAATTGAATTCAACAATATCGCTATGTTGAGAAACGCGGATCAGGATGATACCATTATTTATTTGTACGTGAGGGCAAAGCATGCAAAAATCCCCGCTAACAAAATTGTATATGTTTCTCTTTACAATTTTATTTTTGGCCGGCCAATTTATAGCGGTCGGTGAGTCAGCTTTTGCTGCAACAGCAACAGCTACACCAACGGCGACAGTGACGAACACTCCCACTGCTTCACCAACGGTAACAGTGACGAACACTCCCACTGCTACACCAACGGTAACAGTGACGAACACTCCCACTGCTTCGCCAACGGCAACAGTAACAAGCACTCCCACTGCTTCGCCAACAGCAACAAGCACATCTACTCCATCTCCGACGCCGCAAAGTGGAACTGTCCCCGCGTATAACAACGAGGGAACCAGCCCAGATGCGAACACTACTGTCGGTAACTTCGACGGCGGCGGCCGCAGTTATTCTACCAACGCTTTAAGCGCCGCGGGAGTAAATTCCAACGCTGCGTTCACCTTTGACGGCGTTACCTTCACTTGGCCGGCCGAAGCTGCCGGAAGCAATGATAACTGGCGCGCAGCCGGACAAGTGATTCCGGTAAGCGGCTCCGGCGCTGATGTAGCGTTGTTGGGCGCAGCCGCCGGCGGCCAGTCTACGGGAACGATTACCATCAAATATTCCGACGGAACCACACAACAGGTAACTGTTACATTGAGTGACTGGACGCTGAATGGTGGCTCTGTTTCCCCTGCAACCGGCGATTATACGGCAGTCACTTTGCCATATCGCAATACGGCTACGGGATCAGATAAAACGAAAACCTATGTGTTTATGGTTTACGCCGCGCTGACAT
>JAKAOI010000013.1 GCA_021812265.1 Chloroflexota bacterium
CGCGCAAAGAGCAGGCAGAACAACAAGCGATGTGTGGGGCGAAGCGGCGCGTGAGTGGCTGTTAAAAAAATCACTTGAAATTGATTATGATATACTCAGCAACCAGCCGGATCGCCGCAAAGAAGCTGCTCCGCTGGCAGATATGCGCATACGCATCTGGGGATCTATCGATACACTTATGGCCGATATCCGCGAAACCCCATCTGCAGTTGCCTAATAACAATAAAAAATAACGCGCGCTATGTCAGTTTTTTCATGCGAACGCTTAAAAACAGCGCCAGCAAACTCACTAAAATTAACGGAGCAAAAATAACTTCGGGCGTTTTCAACACATCCCAAAATATACCGCCTATCAAAGGACTGAGAAACGCTATTGAATAACTTATGGATAACATAACACCATTCATCCGGGTGATATATTTCGGCGATGATTTCAGCAAAATTCTTGCTTGCCCCATAATAAACAATGCCGCTGAAGTCATCCCGAATACACCGGATAACACAACGCCAAAGCTCATCGGCAGAATATACCAGCCAACGGCGGCGGCCACCGAAATAACAGAAACAAACACAAAAATTGTTTTACTCGAGGTAAATCTTTCCCCGGTAACCGATAAAAATATACCGGCTATCAATTGCGTTACTGTCAACACACTTAGCGCTAAAATACCGTCACTGCGCCGCAAAAATTGATAATACACCGGCAGCCAAGCGCTTAATATAAAAAACATCGCGCTTCCGCTGCCCAGCAGCATTCCGCCTTCAACAGTTCTGCCCAGCGGAAAGTGATTATCTGTTGCAGATGGATCTACGGGGGCGCCAACAGAAGCGTATTCATCCTCAAACCGCAATACGGCAGATTCAACAGCCATATTGACGGTTACATCGGCGTTATTTAAGAATGCTGCCTGCGCAGATGATTCAGCGCCGCCGAATGCAGTAATATCGCTGGCAGTTCGTAATTTTTTTTGATGTTGCCGCGGTCCCTTTGCACTTTCCACACCTTCAGATATCTTTGGCTCCGGAGCCAAGCGAATCAGAAAGATCCAAGCGGCAAGGCAAAACAATACAGGAATAGTCCAAAAAATAAATGTCGGCCGCCAGCCATGCAAAGCGTTATATAAAAATGGATAGGTAAAGGAAGCGGATAAAATTTCTCCAACCATAAGGCCGGATGAATATATTGCCGTAACTTGGCCAATGCGATTAGGAAACCAAGATTGAATGAAAAGCGGCAACGTTGTTTGCCCCAGTGTTACGCTGAAACTCACCGCAAACATCAAGAAAAACATTGAATTTGCGTCTGGCGCAAATGTGCGCGCGGCAGAAAAAAGCAGTTCCCCAATGATTGAAAGAAAAATAGTTTTTTTTGCTCCGACGCGCGCGCTGATAAAACTGCACGGAATAGCGCCTAAAGCAATAACCAATGGCAAAACACCGGTCATCAGGCTGGTTTGTGTATAATTTAATCCTAAAGCAGCCTTCATCAAAGGAAGAATTGGCGGCGTTTCCAGCAAAACAGATCGCAGATTAAACCCTGTAAGCGCCAATAAAACTAAAAGCAGGATAAACACCATACGTCGCGGATGTTCTGACGCTTGGTTTTTGGCTATATCTTTAGGAATAACAGTATTTGGGTCCAAATCGGCAGCTCAACAATACAAAAAATAGAGAACGCAATGGCGGAATCCATCTTTCACTTTTTTCGGGTCGCGGCAATGGCGGCAAGAAAAGCATGAAAGATGAGTCGTAAATCGAAAAGTCGAGTAAATATTTATATCGCTTTATACAAATCAGGACTTTCGCTGCAGCATGGAACATTGGGGATGTATAAGAGGCGCCGCCCCTTGTACGAGGTTCTGGGGGTGTCCCCAGACCTCCCTTTGTTGCAGATACGAGAACCATGAGCTTCTCTTTCAAACAAAAGTCCTACAAATATAAAATATAAAAAAAATACGCGCCGTGTTACGCGGCGCGTAGAAATTGCAAAAACAGAAAGCCGCAAAATCAGCGTTTGGTATACTGCGGAGCCTTACGGGCGCGTTTCAAACCGTATTTCTTGCGTTCTTTCATACGCGGGTCGCGTGTAAGAAGGCCAGATTGCCGCAATGTGGGGCGCAATGATTCATCAATTTTAACCAAAGCGCGGGCAATACCATGGCTGACAGCGCCAGCCTGACCGCTGACACCGCCGCCGATAACCTTAACAGTAATGGTAAAGCGTTCGGCAAGACCGGTAGCGGCAAGCGGCTGTTGAGCGCGCGCCACTAAGGTATCGCGGCTGAAATATTTTTTCGCGTCTTTACCGTTAATAAGGATACCGCCAGTCCCTTCGGGGAAAAGGCGCACACGGGCAACGGCAGTTTTGCGGCGTCCGACAGCGGGAATATACCCTGAATCAGTATTTTTCGGCATAAATTACTCTCCATCTCCTTCCCGAACAATATCATGGAACGAATCCGGGGTAGGAGCTTTCCACGGAGTTGGCTGCTGGGCGGCATGCGGATGATCCGGCCCGGAATAAATTTTCAGCCGGGTTAATAACTGATCGCGCATTTTATTTTGGGGCAGCATACCTTTGACCGCCTCTGAAATTACGCGATCGGGGTGTTTCTCCATCATTTGCCGCAAAGTGTTTGATTTCAAGCCTCCGGGATATTGGGAATGCCGATAATACACTTTTTGATCTAATCGGTTGCCGGTAACAACCAGTTTATCAGCGTTAACGACGATGACAAAATCGCCGCAAATAAGGTTTGGTGTAAATGTTGGCTTGTGTTTACCACGCAGTATCGTGGCGATTTGCGTGGCCATCCGGCCCAACACCAGACCTTGCGCGTCGATGACATACCACTGAGATTCAATCTCAGAAGCGCGCGCACTATAGGTCTTTGCCATAGTATTCTCCATTCTGTTGTTGCGCTGGCCACTGTAATGCGCCAGGATAATATTCGACATTTGTTAGGCAGAGTCCCTGCGGCGCAGCGGCTGCTCCGGGATGAATCGGGCTGCGCGTCGCCAAAATAGCGGCGGCGGCTTCCGGTTCAATTTTGTTCTCACCCACAAGGAGTAAAACGCCGACCATACGGCGGACCATGCCGGTTAAAAAAGCATTTGCGGTGAAGTCACAATACACTTCATCATATACCTGCTGCACTTCCGCCAAACGCAGATTACGCACGGTAGAAGGCTGCGGAAAACCTTTTCGTTTGGTAGGGCTTTGGCCAAACGCCGCGAAATCATGTTCCCCTACAAAAACCTGCGCGCAACGGCGCATTGCAGCAATATTAAGCTGTTGATGTACACGCAAAGCAAAACGTTCACGCAGCGGATCGCGCACTGAATCGATGAACAGTGAATAGCGATAGGACCGCGAAAGCGCAGAGCGCCGCGCATGAAAGCTTGCCGCAGCTTCGCAGGCCGACCGCACCGCAATTGCAGCCGGCAAAAAAGCGTTAGTTCCTCGAACAATCTCATCCATCGTTCTTACGCCGGCGGCGTCGATATAGGAAATCACCTGCCCGCGCGCATGTACCCCGGCGTCGGTTCTGCCGGCGGCAATTACAGCAACCGGAAAATTATGCAAACAGCTCAGCGCAGATTCAAGCGTTCCTTGGACAGTTGGCTGCTTAAGATCTTTTTGACGCTGAAAGCCGCGAAAACCTGTGCCGTCATAATGAATTAATAAAGCAACCGTTCGAGACATAACACAAAGAATTACTCAGCGGCCTTAACCACAAGCTCTAACTGCGCTATTTCGGCGCCGTCACCGGCTCTGCGGCCGATTTTAGTAATGCGTGTATAACCGCCATTGCGGTCCGCATAGCGATCATAAAAGTTGGTATCGAATAATTTTGCAATGACATATTTATTATTGATACGGCGCGAGACAACTTGGCGGGCGTGCACTTCAACAGCGCGCGCTTTCCGCGCAGCGGTCAAACCGGCGCGCGCTTCGTCGGTATTATTGTTAAAAAGCTGCAATAAACGCGCTTTGCGATCATCGAGTTCACGCATATATCGTTCGCGGATTTCGTCGCGCAAAGGGACTTTTTGTGCAACAAGGCGTTCTTCATTAGTCAGCACTTGGGTATCGAGCGAGAAGTGAGCTTCTCCTGCCAGCGACCACAGCTGATCAGCCACGGACTGATCCTTTACCGCGTCGAGAAGAAATGCCCGGGATTCGCGATGCCCGCGCAAAGCGGTGGCAATAACCCGTTCCAACTCAGATTGTACGGCTTTGGCGCGCGCCACCGTAGTTTTAATTTTTTCATGAAGTACGACGCCTTCAATAAGATTACGGAAAGCTGCCCGACGCTGTGGTTCGGGCATATTGATGCGATTTCCGGCAATGCGATGACGCACGTTCTGCCTCCAGAATAAAAAATAGTAGACTGAATCTTCAGTCTTTTAATTGATCCCTCGTAGGGAGAAACTGACGTTCAACAAGTTTATCACGCAATTCAGTTAAACTTTTTTCTCCGAAATTGCGCACAGCCATTAAATCATCCTGACTCATGGTCAAAATTTGGCCAACACGAGTGATATTACTGCGTTTCAAGCAATTATAAGCGCGAACCGTAAGTTCGAGATCTTCAATCAATGTATCGTAGACTTGCTGAGGAATGGCAATAGAAGAAAGTGTTGGCGCAGCCACATCAACTTCTTCACCCAGCGCAACATGGTAATCGGCAATCATCGAGAAGTGCCGCACCAACAATTTAGCCGATTGACGCAAAGCATCCTCGGGGGAAGTAGCGCCGTCGCTCCAGATATCCATAACGATGCGATCATAATTTGTCATCTGGCCGATGCGGGTATTTTCAACCGAATATCGTGCTTTTTGAATCGGGGTAAAGATTGCGTCGATTGGAATCTGGCCAATTGGCTGATCTTCGACGGCGTCAATAGAGCGATATCCACGACCTTTTTCCACGACCAAAACCATGGAAAAACTGGCTTCAGAGCTGTCTAACGTTGCGATATGCGCCTCAGGGTTCACAATTTCGACACTTGAAGAAGCTGCAATATCCCGGGCAGTCACTTCACGTTCGCCGGTAACATCAATCCGCAATTCAACCGGGCTATCGGAAATAGAACGCACCCGTACACGTTTCATATTCAGAACAATTTCAGTTACATCTTCTTTAACGTGCGGAATGCTTTGAAATTCATGATTTACGCCGGTTATGCGAATAGATGTGATTGCTGCGCCCGGTAAAGACGACAAAAGAACCCTGCGCAGTGAATTGCCAAGGGTATGCCCGAAACCGGATTCAAGAGGCTCGATAATAAATCGGCCATACGTAGCTGTCGTCTCAACGACCTTAATTTGTGGCTGTGTAACATCAAGCGGCTGCAACACGGAAGTAGCTCCTTTTAGCGTTGATAGAACTCAACAACAAGCGCTTCATTAAAATTAACCTCGACATCCTGCCGGGCGGGTAACGATTCTACAACCCCGCTCATTGCCTCTATATTCAGTCTCAGCCACGTGGGAACAGCCTTTTGCGCAAGAAGTAAGCTGCGTGTCTTAAAATATTCATTTGACTTGCTGCTGTCGCGGACTGTAATAACATCGCCTTTTTTTACGCTGTAAGACGGAATATCAACCTTGCGGTTATTTACCTTAAAATGACCATGATTTACCAACTGGCGCGCCTGTGCGCGTGAATCAGCGAATCCTAAACGATAAATAACATTATCAAAGCGTGATTCAAGAATTTGAATAAAATTATCACTTGTTTTACCTGGACGATGTGCGGCGATATCAAACTGTCGGCTGAACTGCGCTTCTAATACGCCATATGAACGGCGCATTTTCTGCTTCTCGCGCAGCTGCGAGCCATATTCTGAAGCTTTGCGCGCGCGCGCCTGCCCATGCTGACCGGGGCGGGTATTATTCCGCTCAATAGCGCATTTGGGACCCATGCAGCGATCGCCCTTCAGGAACAGTTTCATTCCTTCACGCCGGCATAATTTACAAGCGGGACCGGTATACCGTGCCATGAATAACCTTCCTCCAAAAATGGAAATATATTGTTGATCAAAGACCCTTTAACAGGGCCGGCGCTGCGTGTAGTTCATATTATATCGCCAGCTCGCAGTGCATACACGCAAAACACAAAAATCTTTGATATGGCTTCCATAAACCATATATTTATTTTTGTTGATGCCATGCCGGCGTGCTGAACATGGCCAATTACAAAATACAAAAATCAGATACGTCTTCTTTTTGGCGCGCGGCATCCGTTATGCGCCATCGGCGTAACATCAACGATTGCGCTGACCTGGATTCCCATAGCATATATTGCGCGAATTGCGGCTTCACGGCCGGAGCCGGGTCCGCGAACAAACACTTCTACTTTGCGAAGGTTGTACAAATTCTGCGCTTCGCGGGCTGCTTTTTCCGCAGCAACCTGCGCCGCATACGGGGTGCTTTTGCGAGATCCTTTAAATCCCGAGGCTCCTGCGCTGCCCCATGAAAGCACATTTCCGTTGGGATCGGTCAATGTGACGATGGTATTATTGAATGTTGCCTTTATATGCGCATGACCGAAAGAAACTGTTTTTTTCTCACGGCGCTTGGCGCGGGCAACTTTTTTTCTGGCTTCAGCCATGTTTGGCCAAATCCTCCACTATCTTACTACTTCTTTGTCGCCTTCTTCTTGCCTGCGACGGTTTTCTTCACGCCGCGGCGTGTGCGGGCGTTTGTGCGGGTACGCTGCCCTCGCACTGGTAAATTACGGCTATGCCTGATACCCCGATAACAGCGGATCTCTATGAGGCGTTTGATATTTAAATCAACTTTCCGGCGCAGATCTCCTTCAACAACTACATTATGATCGATGTAGTCACGCAGCGCATTTACCTGTTCTTCCGTTAAATCTTTAACACGAATATCAGGATTGATGGCGGCGGCATTCAAGACTTTTCTGCTTGTCGTCAAGCCAATTCCAAAAATATACGTCAACGCAATCTCAACCCGTTTTTCTCGGGGAATTTCTACGCCGGCGATACGGGCCATATGGCGCTTCCTCCATTGTGACTTGTGTCGTCAGTCTTTTATCCCTGACGTTGCTTATGCTTCGGACTTTTGCTGCATATTACCATGACCACTCCCTCGCGGCGAATGATCTTGCATTTGTCGCAACGGGGTTTCACTGATGCTCGAACTTTCATCGTTATATGTTCCACCCTTCACCGGCCCAAAGGACCGGCAATTTTTTCAGCGCTATCGCTGTATTCTTGTTTCCCCGGCTGTGTGCGGCTTTCGCTGGCGCTTTTTATAACAGCCAAAGAGCCGATTGACCGGAACTGCTTCCGGAACCCGCTCCTTTTACAAACCGTATGCCAGTTAATTACTCTCCCGCCGAAAATATCCTTTACCCTTTAAAGTTATTTTCGCGCGTGTCATACGCATATACCTACGTCGCATCTGCAGAAACGCTTATTGGCGATTTCTCCAAACGATTCGCCCGCGTGAAAGATCATATGGCGATAATTCCAAACGAACTTTATCCCCTGGAACTACCTTCAAATAATTCATTCGCATCTTGCCTGCTAACGTAGCTATTACTGTATGATCTTCCTGACCATTCAGTTTTACTCTAAACATTGTGTTAGGAAGAGACTCAATGACCGTGCCTTCCACTTCAATTACGTCATGTTTTGGCATGTCTGTTTTGTTACCTTTTCTTTCCCTTCACCGGCCTTTTCGCAGGCCCGCTTTTCCGGAGCATGATGATGTAGACTTGTTTCTGCGGCGCTCGGCGCGCAACATACCATATAAAGCCTGCCTCATACGGTGACGATGCGCTCTAGGCAAACCTACAAGCTTCTTGGAGCAAGCCCCAACCGTGTTCGTCTACACGTCAAAATGTTTTTGCAGTATTGAGATTGCGGCTTACCCTGCCGCGCTGCCCGCCATTGCGAGTAATGCGGCGTTTATTTCTTTTGCAAAAGGCAAGGGAACATACCACTTTCCGCTCATACCACTAACCTACGAATTATATACGAAAAATTGGACAAACCGCAAGACATACGGCATTTTTACTATGCCACTTTTCATTAGTGTATACATATCACACAAATTTACCGGATAATATACTCGGCAACATTGGAAATACACCAATGCACACCTGTATTTTCCTGCTATATGTATTCTATACAATACACCGTATTTCTAAACGCTTTCCCTAGATATGAAAAGAGGAGTGTGAGATATACCTTGGTTCGCCAAACCATACCTTCAGTAGCGTTTAACGCGGCAAGGTTAATATCTGCGGCCCAGTTTCTGTAATCGCCACGGTATGCTCAAAATACGCCGACCAGCTTTTATCCGCCGTTACTACAGTCCAGTGATCGCTAAGTACTCGTGTGCCTGCTTTTCCCGCATTTACCATTGGCTCAATAGCAAGAACCATACCGGCTTTTAAAACGAGATTTGCCATATCCTTAGCGACATAATTCGGCACCAGCGGATCTTCATGCATCGTTCTTCCCACACCATGACCGGTGTAATGCCGAACCACACTGCAGCCGTTTGCTTCCACATATTCTTGCACTGCGCGGCCGATATCCTGCAAATAATTTCCGGGAACTGCCTGCGCGATACCAACTTCGCGCGCTTTATAGGTTACATCAATTAAATGCTGCGATTTAGGGGAAATTTTACCTACCGGCACAGTTAACCCAGAATCGCCGACCCAGCCATTAAAGCTGGCCCCAAAATCCAACGAGATGATATCCCCTTCTTTTAATATCCGTTTTCCGGGGATGCCGTGCACAATTTCATCATTCACCGAAGCGCAGATGACGCCGGGATATGGAGGAACGCCGGGTTGTATCACATAATTTTTAAAACAGCTTACCCCGCCTCGGCGAGCCAATTCGGCCTCGGCCATTTGATCTAACTCTTCAGTTGCAATTCCGGGTTTCACTGCTGCTGCTAATATCTGCAATATCTCTGCGACATGCGCGCCGGCGTTGCGCATTTTTTCTATTTGGCTGGCAGACTTTAATATAATCGCCATCGTTATAACTCTCTTCTTTTCCAACAAACACTACTGCCTGACCTAGTTGTTCAGGCAGTAGTATCATATCATATTTCCGGATATCACAGATCTTTCTTATGCTACAAATTCAGATTGCAATCCCATAGCTTCAAAAATATCGGCGCTTACTTTGGTAATCGGCTGATCTCCATCCACTTCAATCAGTTTTTTTTGCGCGCGATAAAAATGCGTAACTTGTATGGTTTGCTGAAAGAAAATATGTAAACGGTGCTTAATATTTTCTGGGTTATCATCAGACCGCTGAATAAGTTTGCTGCCGTCGATATCGCATATTCCGGCAGTTATCGGCGGTTTACTGCGAATATTGTAAACATGTTGATGCGCCTCGCACACATACCGGTTCAATAGACGATCCAGCAGTTTTTCTTGAGGAACATTCAAATAGATAGCATAATCTATCGTCTTTTGCATTTGCGGCAGCGCCTGATCCAATGCTTGCGCTTGGTCGCGTGTGCGAGGAAAGCCATCCAGCGCTACGCCGCTGGAATATTCCGGTTCACTTAACAACGCCAGTATGAGATGAATCGTCAGAGAGTCTGGCACCAGATCTCCGCGATCGATATACGATTTTGCCTGCATTCCAAGTTCTGTGCCATTTTGAATGGCAGAGCGAAATATATCCCCGCTGGATACATGCCGCAATCCCAATCTTTCAACTAACAGACTTGCTTGGGTCCCCTTGCCCGACCCTTGGGCGCCAATAATAATGAGGTTCATTCGTTTTTCCTCCCTTTACATCCACAAAAAAACAGCCTCGCGGATGTTCCGCGTATTTGACGCCACGCTGCGTCAAAAAAACATAGTGTCGTGGTAAGCGTCACGACATAACGGATCCACATTGGAGCGATGGTTATGTGAAACCATTTTGTCTTATTATACGTCATTTCGCGGATTTTGTATACATCTACCTTGAACGCTTAGTCAATATTTGCGCGAATGATTTCCCCACAACTTGACGGATTTATGCCACAATTTGCAGCCATTGGCAGGATTGCTTACGGCGGCGTTGATCTGTGATACGGCGCGGATACAGGATTAGCCAACTTTTGGCTTTCCAAAAGGAAACCACCAGTTCCATTTACCCAGCAGCTCCATAGTTGCAGGAACCAATAGGGTGCGAATAATAGCGGCGTCAATAAAAATTGCCGCAGCCATGCCTAACCCAATTTCTTTTGCCGCCAGCATAGTTGTAAAGGTTATAGCGCCGGCGACAATAATCATAATGAGAGCAGCGCTGGTGATAATGCCTGCGGTTTTCTCCAGCCCCACTGCAATAGCAAGACGGTTATTGCCAGTATTCAGCCATTCTTCACGGATACGGCTAAGCAAAAACACCTCATAATCCATTGAAAAGCCAAATAACACACAGAATAGTAAAACCGGAATAGTATCTTCAACAAATCCTTCACCGGTAAATTGAAGCAAATTGGCAAAATTTCCCCACTGAAATACCCACACCAAAACACCATACGCCGCCGCGATTGATAACAAATTCATTACCACAGCTTTAATCGGAAGCAAAATGGAACGAAACAGCAATGTTAGAGTTAAAAATGTTGTAATAAGAATGAAAAGAATCGCTTTGGGAAAATTTCCATATAGATAATTATTAAAATCTACTGAAAACGCCTGAACGCCACCAACAAAAATGGAAACCGCTGCAAATTCATTATGCAAATGATTTCTGAACAACCCAACAAGAGCTTTTCCTTCCGGACTATCTAACTTGGTATTTGTATATACTGTAACCATAGTTACTCCGCCACTCGCATTAGTTGCGACAAATTGCTGCAGCGCCGGAATTGCTTTATATGCTCCGGTTAGATACGCCTGCATCAATTCTTGGGAACTTATTGCCGGATAGCCGGATACTTGCGGAAGGCTCATAATACTATATACTGCTGTAACGTTTTTTTGCGCCGCCAGCCATTGCGATACAGTTGCAATGCGCTGCAGCGAATCTGCGGTAAAAATATCTGACCCATTATTATTACGCATAATAATATAAAACGCTGATTGTGATTCTAACGGATATTGCTGCTGTAATATAGTATATCCTTGTCTTGCGGATGCGTCCTTTGGCAAACTATCCACTCCAGGCGTACCAATAATCAGTTTCATTGCCGGAAAACTCAGAATACTCAACAACACCATAACGCCCAAAATAATAGTAACCGGGCGTTTCATCACCTGCATTGCAAATGCATGCCAAAAATTGCTTTTTTGCGCATTATCCGATGAAATTTGCGCAGATGTATGAAAAAATGGAATCTTCAGTGAATCTATTCTATGCCCCAATACGCTAAGCGCAGCGGGAACAAAGGTGAGAGAGCCAAGCAGCGCAATAGCCACAACAGAAACGCCGCCCAACGCTAAAGATGTCATCACCGGAATGTTGAAGAACAACATCGACGCAAATCCGATAATAACAGTAATGCCGCTAAATAAAATCGCCTCACCGGAAGTTGCCTCTGTCCACGAAATAGCCTCTAGTATTGTTCTTCCCCGCGCAATTTCTTCACGAAATCGGCGAATATACAGCAAACTATAGTCAATAGAAAGCCCCAAACCTGCAATAGAAGCTATGCTAAGCACAGAAACATTGGTGGTATAGCGCAGCGCAATGAAGTATACAATTGCCAGCGCAATCGGCACAGCAATACCGGCCAGCATAATTGGTATAAACGCCGCTATAAGCGCGCCAAATACTACAATCAGCACAATCAGCGCTATTGGAAACACTGCGCTGTCGGCTTTCTCGATATCAGATTGCGCAATCTGATTTAACTGGCTGTATGTTGCTGCGTCTCCCGTTAGATACGCCTTTGCCGGAGAAGCCGCTGCGCCTTGCGGTAAAATACGCTGAAATGCGGGAATTTGCTGCTCTAAATCGTCAATAGAACTGTGAAATGCTATAGTTAACATCACTGTTTTATTATCTGCGCCGGCGGGAGAAATGAGGACTGCGTATACTTTTGGAAATTGTTTGGCCCGCGCGATAAACATCTGTATTTCAGTTTGAAACGCAGGATCTGTTACCGGGGTATCAGATGATTGAAATACTACTTCTGCCTGAGAAACAGGATAATGCAAGTTTTGTTGTGATATTTGCGCAACGATGTTTGATTCGCTGTTTGGCAGTGTATAGCCGCCGCCGGTAAGAACACCGGAAACTTTTGCGGCAAATGGCAGCGCCAGCGCCAGTGCGGCAATCCACAGGCTAATAATCAGCCAGCGTAAGCGATATATTATTCCGCCAATATTCCGTCCGATACGGTATGTTTTAGCTGAAACAGATGATTGCAATTCGTTTGGCGGCGCAAATGTATTCTTGGTACCCATAAAAATATAAACCTCATAATGGATTTGATATTTTTATGTTACCGGTATGGCTGTGTCGCTGTCACCCTCCGTTTGGAGGGAAAATAACCTCAGTGGCGCAATTCGCCACAGTCAAATTCCCGATGCAGTCCCATATATTCCACCCGCACGAAAGAACCCGCACATGTACATGCTATTTCGGCAAGCCGTTAGGGCGAACAGGCGTCAGCGCTGATATTTTATTTAACAGCTCTTCATCTTGATAGGGTTTAATGATATATTCACTGGCCCCCATCTGCAATGCGTGTTCCGAATGTTTTGGCGCAGAACGCGATGTAAGCATAATAATCGGCACATTTTCAAATTGTTTTTGCTTACGCAGCAGTGTCATAAACGCAAAGCCATCCATTCGCGGCATCTCAATATCCAGCAAAATTGCCGCTGGTGTGCGCTGCGCCACAGCCTCTAAAGCTTCTTGCCCGTCGCGAGCCTGCTGCGTTTCCCAACCCACCGAAGAAAGTGTCGCGCAAACTGCGCGGCGAACACTCGGGCTGTCATCTACCACCAAAATATATGGCAACATATGCGCCGATGGGTTGCGATACGGTGTAGTTAAATTTTTAGGAGTTTGAATACGGTCATTCGATCCAAAACGATCATCTCGCGCCGCCTGCATATCCGGCACAACTACCGCCGCAGGCTCTTTGCCGGCAGGATGTTTCAGCATAGAAATCACATCAATTATCAGCGCAACTTGGCCCGTTCCTAACGTTGTTGCGCCAAGAATGTGCGGCACATATTTTAGGTGCGGCCCTAAATCTTTTGACACAATTTCTCGGTGCCCCATTTCGGCGTCTACTATCAGCGCTTTGCTCACCCCATCCATATGGATAAATATCGCCAGCATATCCCCGGTAATTTTTGCGGGATGCAGCCCCACATAAGACGCCATTTGCGCCGCCGCGCATGCGGGCACACTACTACCTGCTTTCGGCGCGTCCGGAGCCAGCTCTGTGCCTCCCTCGAACCGATAACACTTATCAATTCGCTGCAATGCTTTAATCGTTTGCGCCGGCAGAGCATACATCTGCCCAGACACCATTACCATCAATACTTTTTTCAATTGAATGCTGGTCGGAATGCGCAAGGTAAACGCTGTGCCTTCACCCGGCGCAGATTCTACCTCTACCGTCCCGTGCAGTTTAGTAACCGCATCATGTACAACATCCAACCCAATGCCTCTGCCGCCTTCCTCTGTCACCGATTCCGAAGTGCTAAAGCCCGGCGAAAAAATAAGCCGAATAATTTCTTGCGATGACAGTTCCGTATCTGCGGAAATTAATCCGCGCGCAGAAGCTGCCGCCTTTATTGCTTGCACATCTAACCCTTGGCCGTCGTCGGAAACACTAATTATCAGATTATTGCCCTCATTGCTAAAGCGGACTACAATGGTTCCGGAAGAATCTTTCCCTGCGGCAATACGCTCTTCGGGTGTTTTTATTCCATGATATGCGGCATTGCGCACCAAGTGAATAAGCGGTCCGGATACATCTTCAAATATTTTGCGATCAACTTTTACCGATGCGCCTTCAAAAACAATATTCACATCCTTGCCATATTTTTGCGCAACCGTATGGCTTGCGCCAACCAGCCGGTGTTCCAGCATAGAAAACGGAACCAAACGTGTTTTAATCAGCGCGTCTTGAAAATTAGCGCTCAACTGATTTTCGCGTTTCAGGGTAGACGCTATTTCTTTACGTGATTCTGAAATTTGATCGATAATGGTGTGAATATCCATAGCGCCTTCGCTGAGCGAACGAATCTTTGGATAGAGTTCATCATATCGCTCTAAATGAAGCTCTGAAGTATCTTGCTGCCGTTGATTGGGGTAGACGAAAGGTAACGTTTTCGGAGCAGCTTGATTAAATCCAAAGGGAGTATGCGATATAGCGTCATAATTTCGTTCAATATCAGCGGCAGTTTCATAAATTTTATCACTGGCGGTAACCACTTCATCCACATGCCGCTCCAGTCGGCTCAGTGAATCGCCCACCGAGTTGCGATTCACCAGCAGATCGCTGAACATATTGGTTAACTCATCTATTCTGCTTAGCGGCAGGCGGACAATAAGATCAGAATCTTTCAGATCTTCTCCGCCTTGTTCTTCATCTTGCGGAGAAAGATACGCGGCGGCGTCCAATTTTACAATAGTTCTTTCAGATGCCGCGCTGCGCTGCGCCGGCGCGCCAAAAAGCTGGTTATAGCGCTGATGAAACGCTTGCGCTATTTCACTGCTATTGCCTAAATCAGTTTTTTCACCGAGAGCAATAGCTTCTAAAGCTTGCAAAGTATCCAGCATCAGTGTTATTATTGCCGGTGTCATTGTCATAGTGTGGTCGCTCAGCGCAACCAATAAATCTTCAAAACTATGCGCAAGGTCGGCTAAATCTGAAACACCAACTACCGCAGCGGCTCCTTTCAGTGTGTGGGCTGCTCTGCGAACAGATATGAGAGCTTCTTCATTTGCCGGATTTTTAGATCGG
>JAKAOI010000383.1 GCA_021812265.1 Chloroflexota bacterium
TTCCGATCTGCAGTTACTGGAAAAGATGGTTGTTTTTGAGGGGTATCCCGATTTGGAATTTGGCGAATTTTTCTATAAACAGCCGCCAAAATTTGCAGTAAACGAACCCTATGTGTATCATGTTGGAAATTTGAGCAATCTGTTTCAACTTACCTTTATGCTGAAGGATATCCTCGCCGTTGCGCTGGTAGTTTTACCGCATGATTCACAAATGCCGGGCGGTTTAGCGTTTTTGACACAGCTATTACAACATGTACGGCCATTTATTGTGTTTAAATCTCTCGAACAGGAAAGTTGGGATATGACGGCGGAAACAAAACAATTATTCTATTCGCAGCAATTCGAGGTTATTGCAATCCATAACTCCATTGTCTGCGTTCCCAGTGAGCACAGCAACGCTATGTTAGGAGCAAATATCAATACGAGTCAGGGATAAGGCTGATTTGTATTGTTAACGTGCGGCATCATATAGATTACTATTATTCATGGGATGTTATAGAAAATCGCTGCGGCAGGGCATGCGGTAAAATGCGAGTGGTGTTGTCTTTAGCCTATACGGGGTGTCAATTATGCAAGATGATTTTGTAAGCATTGTTATGGCGCGCCGGCTGAAAACCGCCGGTATAATTTGGCAGGCGCAGCCGGGTGACTGGACTGCGCCAATTGGCGCGTCGTATCTTGGTTTAGACTCAGCCGGATTTGCGTTGGTAACAGACGCTGATGACGCTGTTGGGTGGGTAACCTTGTCAGATATAGCAAAGAAATGGCCACCGGCGCGTGTGGCCAAGGCTGATACGTTGTGGATTCCCACGGTGGGTCAGCTAAAAATGTGGATGCGCGTGCGGGGCTATGAAGTTTCTTCATTTGAAAACGCTGCTTCAGCGCAGGAAAATCCCCGCGATTATCGTCGGCAAGGCTGGGCCGCTGGCATTGCTCCTGTCTCGCCGGCGCCCGATAAACATGCGCCGGCGCCGTTGCTGCGACATCGTTGTGTCGCTAAAATGCGCGCCGCGCCAAATGAATATATAGGCGATGGCGAGACAGAATCCGACGCCGCTGCGGAAACTGTTATTGCTATTCTTTCCGCAAATTTGCCGGAGCCGACTCAGCCGCAACGGTGATTTGCTTTGCATGTTTTGGAGAGATTGTGAAGATAAATTTGCCGTCAATGGCGCTTATTGATATGCCTCCCCCGGGCTGCAGTTCATTGCGGAGAATTTTTTCCGCTAAAACATCCTCAATGCTGCTTTGAATCATTCGCAACAGCGGCCGCGCGCCATATTCACTGCTATATCCCTGCCGGGCCAGCTCTTCACGCGCGGCGGCGTCAATCTGCAGATCATACAGGCGATCGCGCATGCGCTGTATCAGCGGCTCTAAGGCAATATCGCACAGTTGGCGCATATCTTGTCGGGTAAGTTGATCGAACACAATAATACTATCAATGCGGTTCAGAAACTCCGGCTTAAATGTTTGCGCCAGTTCGCGTTTCAGCCGTTTTTGGGCAGCGGTTTCTTTGCCGTTATGGGTTCGATTTTCCTCTGATTCAATAAAACCGCCAGAAAACGGTTTTAACTGTGCGCCGATATTTGTTGTCATAATAATAATCGTGTTGCTGAAATCTGTTTGTTGCCCTTTAGCGTCGCTTAAACAGCCATCTTCTAAAACTTGCAGCAATAAATCATAAATCCGCGGATGCGCTTTTTCAATTTCGTCCAGCAGCACAATAGTGTATGGCCGCCGTTTTACAGCTTCTGTCAACTGCCCGGCCTGATCGTATCCGACATATCCCGGCGGAGAGCCAACTAAGCGGGCGGCATAATGTGATTCAGTAAATTCAGACATATCGATAGTAACAATTGCTTGTTCATCGTTAAAAAACGCTTTTGCCAGCGCTTTAGCTAATGCGGTTTTTCCAACCCCGGTTGGCCCGGCAAAAATAAATGAGCCGATAGGCCGCCGCCGATCTCGGATATCGGCGCGTGAGCGTCGAATAGCCTGTGCGGTTGCTGAAACCGCTTTTTGCTGCCCAACAATGTGCGCATGCAGTAATTCTTCTAAGCGTAACAACCGTTCAGCTTCTTGTTCTGTTGCAGCAATGGCTGGGACCCCAGTTCGGCTGGATACGATTTCGGCGACATCTGTCGCTTTCAATTCTGCAAAACTGTTGCCGGCGCGTTGTGTTCGCCATTCTGAATCCGCTGCGTAAATTTGCCGGCGAATAGCCTTTTCTTTTTTCCAAAGCGCTGTGGCTATGGCAAACTCACCTTTTTCAATTGCCATATTTTTATCACAGCGCACTAAATCCAAAGAATCTGATAGGGCTAGGGCTTCCGCGGGAATAACGGAGCGTTGCACTCGTGAACGCGCAGCGGCTTCATCAATTAAATCGATCGCTTTATCGGGGAACTGCCGCACATGCACATAGCGATCTGCCAATTTTACAGCCGCTTCAATAGCCTCATCGGAAATAGCGACACGATGGAAAGCTTCATAACGCGGGCGCAGCCCAAATAAAATAGATTTTGTTTCTTCTGGTGTGCTTGGCCGGATGAAGATTGGTTGGAAGCGGCGTTCCAGCGCAGGATCTTTTTCGATTGTTTTGCGATAATCGTCCAAAGTTGTTGCGCCAAAGCAGCGAAATTCACCGCGGGCAAGTATCGGTTTAAGTAAATTTGCCGCGTCTACGGAGCCTTCTGCCACACCGGAACCGATGAGGGTATGCAGTTCATCTACCACGATAATTAAATTATGAACTTTGATAATTTCAGCAACAAGACTTTTCAGTCGTTCCTCAAAGTCGCCGCGGAATTTGGTGCCAATGGTTAGCAGCCCCGTATCCAGCGATACAACACGTTGGCGCAGCAATTCGGGCGGCGCGTTTCCATCTGCAATGCGCTGCGCCAGTCCTTCGGCAATGGCGGTTTTACCAACGCCGGCTTCGCCGATGAGCACTGGATTATTTTTTGATCTTCGTGTTAAGGTTTGCATTACCCGTTCCAGTTCATATTCCCTGCCAATAAGCGGTTCCAGCCTGCCGGCTTGCGCTTCGGCAGAAAGGTCTCTGCTTACCATATTTAATGTTGGTGTCAGCTGAAAGCGGTTTGTGGATTCTTTTAATGTTACAATCGCCGATGAATTCATTTTGCTTAATTTTACT
>JAKAOI010000384.1 GCA_021812265.1 Chloroflexota bacterium
CGATCTAGTTTTATCGACGGCAAAACCGTTATCTGCGGATTTGTTGCTGTTCCGGCAGATCAGGTAAACCCAAACAGCAATAATATGATTAAAATAGCCGTCGCCATATTCAAATCAACGGCCGCAAAACCAAGCCCTATTCCCATGATCTTTTTGCAGGGCGGCCCCGGTGGCCGAATTATCCAAGATTTTGCGCCGCTGCTGATGCAAAATCCAACACTCATCGGCGACCGCGATATGATATTGGTCGATCAGCGCGGCACCGGATATTCACAGCCGGCGCTGCAATGCCCGCAATTAAATGCGCTGCAAACTTCTACTTTAAATGAAAACATCTCACCGCAGCAGGGAAACACGCTGCAAAATCAAGCGTTAACCCAATGCAAAGCCCAGTTAACCGGCGAAGGTGTTAATCTTGCCGATTATACAACCTATAACGACGCCGCAGATATCCATGATCTTATTTTTGCCACAGGATATAAGCAAGCCGATGTGTATGGGGTCTCTTATGGCACACGAGTAGCGCTGGAAATTATGCGCGCGTTTCCACAGGGAGTACACAGCGTTATTTTAGATTCAACCATTCCGCCGCAAATCGACTTCATCACCAGCATTCCCACCAGCACAGCGCGGGTATTCAATCAACTGTATCAAGGCTGCTCAGGCAACGCAACCTGTTCGGCGGCGTATCCTAATCTGGCTAATACGCTGTATAGTTTATACGCTAAGCTGCAAGCCAATCCCATCACCTTTCAAACCGTCGATCAGGTAGATAACAATACCTACACGGTTTTATTTAATGGTGATTCATTAGTGGGGCTGCTCTATCAAATATTCTATTACACACCCGGCATTGAGTATATTCCGGCGGTTATCAACCAAGTAAGCCAAGGCAATATCACCGTTAATTCGCTGACATCGCAATTATTCGGCGGCTTAACGTTTGATAATTCTACAAGCTATGGCGTTTATTTTTCGGTTGTTTGCAGCGAGGAAAATGACACTACTCAGCAGGTAGACCAAGCTTCACAGGCGTATCCCGCGGCGATCCGCCCCGACCAGCAGATCAGCATGGAAGGATATATACAGGCGTGCAATATTTGGAATACACCTAAAGCGCCGCAAAACTTTTTCCAGCCGGTTACCAGCAGTATTCCAACTCTCATTTTGGAAGGCGAGTACGATCCTATTACTCCGCCGGCGAACGGCAACTTAGTGCATAGCGAGCTTCCAAACAGCTTTGTTGAATTTTTCAAAGGAACCGGCCATGGCGTATTCCTTTCCGATTTCCAAGGGGATAAATGCTCTATTAATGTGGTAGAAACATTTTGGGATAATCCGTCGTCGGCGCCAACACTTCCATGTATAGCGCAAACTACCGAGCCAAACTTCCAAGTTACTGCGCCGTAACGCACATTTTGCGATGCAACCCACTGAGAAAGTTATTTTCCCAGTGACGCCGCAATTTTCTATTGCGGATATCATCGAGATATACAGTGAATGATATCCGTGATAGTTACCCATGCAGGCGGCGCCATGTGTGGTCACAAGGACCGGTTGCTTGTCACCAAACAAATAAAAAATCGGGCAACGCCTATGCTCTAAGAGCAAAAGCGCGCCCGAAATTGCTGTCATTGCGGCAAAATCAGTTTTATTTCTTTTCCGTAACAGCAGCCGTCTTCGTCAGCACCTCATCCGCCAAGCCATAAGCGACAGCTTCTTCGGCGGAAAGATAATAGTTGCGATCCGAATCTTTAGCAATTTGTTCAACCGCTTTACCGGTATGAACCGAATACAGTTCATACATGCGCGAGCGCAAACGGACAATTTCGCGCGCAGTAATTTCGATATCGGTAGCTTGCCCTTCGGCGCCGCCCAGCGGCTGGTGAATAAGAATGGTGGAATTTGGCAGAACAAAGCGTTTTTTCGGCGCTCCGGCAGCCAACAGGAACGATCCCATACTCATCGCCATGCCCAAACATACTGTTGAAACATCCGGCTGAATATGCTGCATTGTGTCATAAATCGCCAAACCGGCATAAATGCTGCCGCCTGGGCTGTTGATATAAATTTGAATATCGCGGGTAGGATCTTCGCTTTGCAGATATAACAACTGCGCCACAACATTATTGGCAACCCGATCGTCAATCGGTGTGCCAATAAAGATAATCCGCTCGCGCATTAAACGAGTAAAAATATCCATGCCTTGTGTGCCGCGAGGAGTATCCTCGAAAACATACGGAGACATAGAGGTCGGGGTTAACCCCGATATATATTTTCCATTAACATCCATCGCATTGATGATGTCATGGGGTAATTTTTGCGATCCCATAAAAATTTCTGCTCCAATTTTCATAGTCAAATGTGGTTGCCCACAAAAAACAAGAATTTTGTTGTACCTACTTCACCTGCAATTGCTCTCCAGGTTACCCGTCCCAAAAAACGTACCCAAAGAGGACAGCGTGATGTCGTTCTTTAGTGTTCTCTTCCTGGTTTTGAGTCAGCAAGAAATGCAAGCATTTCTCGTCTTACTTACTCTCCCCAGGCGTGAATTCCCGATGGACTTGCGATACTCATATGCAGTATATCACGCTCACAGAGAGGAGCGTACATATCAGCGCCTTGGAAGATGTAACCAGAAAAGGCTCTATTTGGGTAAAAAATAAGAAACGTATTTTGACCCTTCAAGACTAACATCACATCCATTGGCAGATTTTAACGTGTTCATCCAAGCCAGTACCGACCACGCTCTGTTTCATGAAAACAGAGAAAAACGTGAATCAAGAAAGATTTTCCTGCTTGGTTTTCATAGAAAACCTTTCTTTATTAATATAACACAGATTGTCAACATCTCCATGATATCAATATCATGTGAAGATATTCTATCTTAAAATCGCAATCGATCGGTAACTGCTTTTTGGGAATATCTTGCGCAATAACTAAAGCAATCGATACGCCAAACACGGTGGCGTATCAAAATTCACTGCGCTTACAGATATTGTACATTGCAACGCAATTGCTGCGCCATATCTCGCAAATCAATTGCGTTGTCTTGCAATTATAGACCTGAACCTTAAAAAGGATTAGGGAATGCAGGGACATCTCACACACCGTCAGAAGGCATGCTGCCCCCTGCGCCGATGGCTGTATGATTCGCT
>JAKAOI010000385.1 GCA_021812265.1 Chloroflexota bacterium
ATTACCTTTTAATCTGGCCCAAATGCTTGCGCGCCGTGGAAATGGTTCAACGATTGCGTTTTCAATACCGGCTTCTGAGAATTGCTGCTGTAGATACGCTGCCGCAACATCTTCATTGCCTGGAGGGTTGATGGTGTTTATGCGCAGCAAATTTTGCAAACGCAAAACAGTTTCTTGTGTAGAAGGATAGGGAAATTCTGACATATTCGGCTGCCTTTTGCACGAAGCAATTATTTTGATGGGGTAAGGAGAAAGTTGGCTGTAAAACAGCGCACTCTTGTTGTGGATTATTATAACATAGAGGAAAATTGTGTCAAACCAAACAGGCGCGCCTAAGAGGGACATGGCGCGCCTGTGCAGTGGCTATCTATCAATGTTCATAAAAAACGGCAGACTTGTTATTGCTGCGGAAGGTTAAAAATATAGTTACCCCAGTTTGCCCATATATCGCCATTTCCGGAATTGGGAATATACTGTGCGGCTAACCATATGCTTCCTGTTGTTGGATCATACGATCCTGCGGAGTAATCTCCCCATCTGCCGACACCGAAAACATCGGTAAATCCATTATCAGGGGCTTGGCCGTTAACAATAGTATTTAGATCGGGGCCAAACGTTTGATTTGGTTCGCGCAACGCTACACCTACACTTGGCGGCGTATTTGGTCCACCGTAAGAAAATACGATAGCGCCGAACCCCGATTTAGTGACTTCAATATGGGGGTAAAGCAATCCTACCGATGTAGGGGTTGCCAGATATCCTTGGTCGGTTATGTGTGTCGCCGATGAAATGGTGTTATCCGCGTTTAAGATTGGTTTAATTTCAAACCAAGCTATGGAGTCGGATGTTGTTCCCAGAACATTGGCGGCAGTATCCAACGCGCCAAATAGCTGGCCGTTGATATATTCAACTTCTTGCATTGCGTCGAAATCGGGGCTAAGCAAACCAGTAGTTGGGTAACCATAGGCAGTATTATATCCCGCTGGCGTTTGTAGTGGCACAGGGAACGCATAATATTCAGACGCAATGATGGTTGAGGTGAGTGAAGGCATTCCACCGGTTGCCACAACCCAAGGATCTGCCATAGACCAAACCGCGAGTTGGTTATTTGAAGTTCCTGTGGGATCGATAGAGGCAACAAACAGCTCTGCCGGCAAAGCGTCTCGTTTGATAGCCGGCTGAATATGATACGCAGGGTTTCCGGCGATCATAATTTGTCCAAAGCGCACGAACGGCGAGCTTAAGCCGGAAAGCAGCGGTGTTTTGGCGATTGCCCAAATTTCCGCGCCGTTAAATACACCGGTTGTGGTAGAAAATTCATTGGCAGTAATGTATAGGTTATAGCCATCCATACCAATTACCGGATAGTCTGGAAGGCAGGGGCACCACGGGTCATTCAATTCAGTTGCGTTCAGCGCATATACGCTCCATGATCCCAGCGGATTATTTGTTTGGCTTACAGCAAAATTTATTTCTGTATAGAAAGTAGAGTAAGCCAGCGCAACGGCAAACCACCGTTGAGAAGCGTTATCATAATACACACGCGGATCGCTCATGGAGATGGCAAAAGGAACGTTGAAGAAATTGTTCATGGAAAAAGCGGGGACCAGCGCGGTTCCGCTGGTGTTATAAATTTCTCCGCTTAAGTTCACGAAGTTGAACACATAGTTATTGCCATACGCCATGCCTTCGTCGGGTGGTTCAACATCAAAACCATTGGTAGTTTCGTTGGTAACAGCTTGCAGTCCGTTGAACTGTGAGCTTATCGATACCTGTTTGGGGCCAATAATTGCCGGTTCGGGTTTAACCACAGGCAGTGTTTTGGAAGTTGTGCTTTTAGTATATTTAGGCGCCAAGTTGGCAATATATTTTAAGTTATCCTGATATTGCTGAATTTGCGCCTTTGTTAGTTTTGGCGGCTTGGCAGAATTTGCCATTGCCGCGAGATTGAATGTATGTTTGAGTGTAACGGTTCCATTCGATGTGGTAAACCCAGATGTGTTTTTAGTGGCGGCAGTTGGCGCTGTTTTAAATCCTGCAACGCCAATGGTCAGTATTGAAGCAATTGCTATTACTGAAAGCGCAATCTGGCTTTTTGCAAAAATAGGGCGCATTGAGATTCCCTTTCTTCGATCAACAAAATCGTTTGTAATACTCAAGCATCCAATATAGAGTTTTATAAAACAACCTATCTTAGTTATTTGAGTATTTGTACGATACATAAACCACTGTGGTAATGATTTGTTTGTGTTTCCCTCTCAATCATTACTTAAAAGAAGTATAAAATATTAACAATATTTTACGTAACAAAGGTACATAAGTACTATCCACATAATAAATTATGCAACGCCGCCATGGTTTGCCGGGCTAGTCAGTGAACAATAGATATACGCAGCGATTCTGGAGCGGCGTGAAGATTTTTGAATATCTGCTTTTTTACAAGATATTTCGGCGCTTTAGCGATAATTTATAGCAAAATAATGCCGATATGCTACAATGAAAATCATACAGTCGTTCAAAAAACTTTTAAAGGTTTTTATCATGAATATTTTACTTATCATCCCCGTTTATAATGAACGCGACAATATACCGCAGCTTATTCCCGCTATTTTTCAGGCGGCTCCGCAGGCGCATATGCTTTTTATAGACGATAACTCACCGGATGGCACCGGCGCGTTGATACAAACATATGCTGCTGCAGATGCTCGTGTGCATTTGCTCAGTCGTCCCGGAAAAATGGGGCTTGGTTCTGCTTATAAAACGGGATTTCAAATGGCGTTGCAGCAAAATTACGAATATATTTTTGAGATGGACGCAGATTTTTCGCATGATCCCAAATATTTACCGGATTTTTTAAACGCTATTGAACACGCCGATCTTGTTATTGGATCGCGATATATCCCCGGCGGTTCAACTCCGAATTGGACAGCGCTGCGCCGGTTTATCAGTGGCGGCGGCAATATATTTGCCCGTTTTATGTTGGGGCTGCCATCACACGACTGCACATCAGGGTATCGATGCTACCGGCGTCAAACATTGGAAGCCGTAGATTTTGCAAACATACAATCTCAGGGATATTCATTTCAGGTAGAGCTGGTGTTTCAAACATTTCGTAAACATTTGCGGGTCGCCGAAATTCCTATCGTATTTATGGACCG
>JAKAOI010000386.1 GCA_021812265.1 Chloroflexota bacterium
AAAAAGAAGGACCGTCCCTACGATCCCAATCGACAGCGGAGTGAACGAAGGCTGAAGCAGTGGGTGAAAGCAGCACTGAAGCCAGCCGTCGCACCGGTTGCGTCTCCTGTTTCTGTTGGAAAACCGAATCAAGGGAAGAATCGGCTGAAAGTCAAACACAAAGTAGCGGCCATCCACAAACGGATAGCCGATATTCGGAAGAATGCGCTGCATCAAGCCACCTCTCACATCACAGCAAAAGCCAAGCTGTCAGGTGAGCGACCGAAAGCGCTCATTATCGAGGACCTGAACGTCAAGGGGATGATGCAGAATCACAAACTGGCGCAGGCCATTGCAGATGTGGGAATATACGAGTTTGAACGGCAGCTTACCTACAAGTGCGAGCAGCAAGGGATTGCCTTGTACAAGGCGCATCCCTTCTTTCCCTCGACGCAATTATGCTCAGGCTGCCATCAAATGCCAACGAAACATATCGATCTCTCGGTCAGAAGCTATGTGTGCGAGCACTGCGGATTGGCGCTGGATCGAGATCGCAACGCCGCCTTCAATTTGAGGTGGCTCTATACCGCTCGTACAGCGGAAATCGACGCCTGTGGAGAGATGGTAAGTCCCCAAGTGCTTGCACTTGTGGCTGTCTCAAAGAAGCAGGAATTGGATTCTGAAGAAGACAGTGCGAGAGCTTCTGTCCTATTTGGGTAAATTCTTTAGTACGGGATGCTGCAAAATGAATTGGTTCCGGGCATTCTGGATGTTCTGGATTCGCTGCAACGCGCAAAAATACACACATATATTGCCACAGCGAAACCCGAGCCATACGCCAAAACTATTGCGGACCACTTTGGATTAAGCCGCTATATCTTGCGCGTATACGGCGCCAGCTTTGATGAAACACGCCGCGAAAAAGCGCAAGTAATTGCATACGCTTTGGACGATATCGCGGCGGAGCCAAATCGGTGTGTGATGGTGGGAGACCGCGCGCAAGATGTGTTGGGCGCGCACGCCAACCATATCGACAGTATAGCGGCCGCCTATGGGTATGGCTCTGCAGATGAGTTGCAGGCAGCAAGCCCAACATATATAGCGTATGCGCCGCAAGATATGCTGCGCGTCATTCTAGCGGAATAATATATTTCCCGATTGTAGCGCAGCCGGAAACCTCCGACGAAAATTTCACTTGAATGATAGCGCAACACCGCCGCTACGATTGTGCGATTGGCTCCGGCAATGCTTTGCCGCTCTCGGTTTCCGCATCGGCAGCGCTTGGGGCAGCGGGATAGATCAGTGGCTTGCAGCGTATCCGCCGCATGCAATCATTGAGTATCCGCTGCATATTGATAGCGCGTTCCTTCAGCGCCGCCATTTCTACTTGACGGCCGCGAATACGCATCCAAATACGCTGCGGCGGCAGGGCAAACAGAATATATAAACTAAACGTCAGCAAAAGAAATGTCGGCCATAACAGCGTTGATCCGGCGTCTTTTGTTATTAAAAGCACCGTGCCCAACTTCACTGTGTTTACCTGCAGCCACCAATTATTGCTCATTTGGCAGCCATACTGCTGCAAAGCGGTAACCGCAGTTCCGGAGCTTACACAGCCGCTGCCATATTCCACTGCCCCGGTAAACAACTGCGTATTTTGCTGATCAAATCCCTTGACGCCGACGACCCACACACCATTTATATTTGTCGCAGCCACATTCATAGTTTCGCCATAATTGGCAATCGGCACATTTACAGCGACATTTGTTTGCAGCGCATTTCCGGTGTTGGGATCCGGCGTAGTCCCATGTTCTATTAATGGAATAGCGCCGTTATAAATAACTTGCCCTTGCGCGTCGCGTATCACTATAGATGTATACATGATAAACGACGCTTGATGAAAGGTAATTCCTTCATAAGCCAGCGGCGTATTTACGCGAATGCGCCCCGATTTCACCAAGTTTCCATCCTGATACACTTGTAAATCTGTATAAAAATCAGTTGGGGTCTTCAATTTCGGATCAAAAGTAACTGTAAAATCTTTTACTCTATAATAGATGTTATGCGGCGTTCCCAGCGGATACACCACCCCTTGCGAGCCATCCGGCATCGGCTCATCGTAGCTGAACCCTGCCAAATTTTGCAAAAAACTAAACACCGGCGCGGGAAGCGTTTTTTGCGCCGTGGAATTTGGCCCAAAACCACTCCACCCGGTTATCACCGCGCTGAACATAATGGCAATCAGGCAGGTATGAAACACAAAGGTAAACAAGATTGACCAATCAAATTTATGCGCATATAAATATGTGGTTTCATCGGTGGATTCCGGCGCCGTTTGTATGCGAAAGCCGCGCTTGCGAAAGAAAGATTGCATTCCCTCGGCGGTTTGCGCAGTGGTTGCGGAATCAACAGCAACAACGAAGCCGGCCTTTACCGGAGAGTTGGTGTAAAAATTATCCGCGCGTTTCAGCGGCTGATTGCGAAACTTGGCCCAAATAGCCGATACGCGGTTTAGTAATCCGCCGATAAGAATATTTATTGCTAATACCGCAATCAGGGTTTTAAAATACCAACTGTGAAAAAGTGTGAAAAATTGCAGCCGATTAAACAGATCTGTCCAAACACCATACATCGGCTGTGCGCTTGCCGCAACCCATGCGTTATAATCTGCCGGCGTATCCAACACTTCCATAGGAGCTTGCATAATCAGCGCGCCAACTAGGCTTAGCAAGGCCAATGCGGAAATTAACACCACCGCCGTGCGCACAGAGCCGAATATCCCCCACAGCGCGTCAAACGGACGGCGCAGATCAAATCCATAGACGATATAGAGCGGACGGCGCGGCGGCCTGCTGATCTTTCTTTTGCTCGCCGGTTTTACTGTATAGGAAGTAGTCATGAACAATACCGTTTTTTTGA
The DNA here is from genome assembly GCA_021812265.1 of Chloroflexota bacterium. GTDB lineage: Bacteria > Chloroflexota > Ktedonobacteria > Ktedonobacterales > JACDGC01 > JAJYBV01. The sequence goes on from JAKAOI010000386.1 coordinate 2,899, forward strand.
AATAATGCTTATAATACCACCTTGTTATTATAGAACCACCGGCACATCTTCGCAATAACATAAGAATATTGCGGGATGATAAAAACTTGCCGCCGCGGAAAACCGCCAATCACCGGCCTATCTGCCTCAGGGCGGGCAGCGCTGTTATGAGGCTTTTTGCTTCGCTTGCGCTTTGCCGCGCTGCGCCTCGCCATACCAATACTGCCACTCTTCATCGCGATCTGCTTCCGGCGCAGCCTCCAATCGCTCCACCGCTTC
>JAKAOI010000387.1 GCA_021812265.1 Chloroflexota bacterium
GCGCTATGATTGCCGCTGGGACTTTCAGTATCCTCAACGGATCGAATATCAATGAAACTTAACCGCGCCTAGTAGTAGTTTTAGCGCAAGCATCTTTCAGTATCCTCAACGGATCGAATATCAATGAAACTCAGATTTTGATTTTAGAGCGTCAAAAAATAAAACCTTTCAGTATCCTCAACGGATCGAATATCAATGAAACGTGGAAGTCTGCCCATTCTCAGTCACCTACTCCTCGCTTTCAGTATCCTCAACGGATCGAATATCAATGAAACCGGTGGGGACATTCCGATTTACCGCAACCAGCTCCCCCTTTCAGTATCCTCAACGGATCGAATATCAATGAAACAGCGTTGCGATCGCGCGCTGGGCCAATGCGATGTGTCTTTCAGTATCCTCAACGGATCGAATATCAATGAAACGTCGCCACAACCATAGCCGCTAATAAACCGCTACTAGCTTTCAGTATCCTCAACGGATCGAATATCAATGAAACTCATTCCAAACTCCTAGACCAATTCTGCGTATGGATCTTTCAGTATCCTCAACGGATCGAATATCAATGAAACTACATCCTGCGCCCATGCTTGCCATGCTTCCATGACTTTCAGTATCCTCAACGGATCGAATATCAATGAAACGCCGCGCTTGGCTGATTGCGCCAACTGGAAACGTTCCTTTCAGTATCCTCAACGGATCGAATATCAATGAAACTCCTATCCGCGTTCTGTGCGAACCTGCGGGTCGGGCTTTCAGTATCCTCAACGGATCGAATATCAATGAAACCGCCAGCCTTGCATTGCGCATTGCAGGCATTTTTGCCCTCTGTTTGATTTGAGACGGCTATTTTCACATTTTACGTGGTCAAAATTTTATTTTTGCTATACATAGTATAGCCGAAACACATAATTTTCGCAACTCGTTTTTATCCTCAAAATGGCCTCGAGTTGCGAAAACCAGCAACTAGCGTGTTTAGCCGGCTAAACACGCTTTGCGTCTTTAAAATATAGCAAACGCAGTCCATTTTTATCTGTTTTTTCGGCGAGTTGCGAAACAACACGTCAAAAGGCTTTTTTTGCGGATAGGGATGCTTCAAGGTATTTTTTTAACCTAAACCACATCGTTGCAGAATCTGCGAAACTCGCACGCCACACATTTTCCCAAATTTGCTGGTGGATTTGGCATACGTTCACCTAATAGAAATTGAAAAATTGTCGTTATGGTGTCTCTTGTGGCTTTGCGTATTTGTGGGGTAATAGAAATCACTTCTGCTTTTCGCTGTTCAATGTGATAGATAAATCCTTTCCGAACCGGTATTTGCCACGATTCTTCCAATAACATGGCGTATGCGCCTAATTGAATTTTTAAATTGCTCTTTGCTTCATGCTCACTCAATTTAAAATCGACAATATACGCCTCATCTGGCTGACGAATAACCATATCAATTCGCCCAGAAAGTCGCAGTTTTGCCGAAGCAACCGCAACATGAAATACTCTCTCACCTTCATCTAACCCATAAGTTCGTAAACTTCGATGTTCTTCTTGTTCACTAACGGTTTCATGGCTCCGATCTCCCGCTTCCATACTGTAAGTTACCGGACGAATTTTGGGCAGGCAAAAGCGATAGTATACTACCCGAGGACAATATAACCACTGCTTTAAATCGGTAACTTCCAAATAGATATCATCACGACTCTCAATCATGTTCCAGAATCCCCTTGCTTAATTTCTCGGCGCTGCTGCCAAATTCCCTCATTCAGCGGGAGCAGCAAAATGTTGGCGGCTTTCCGTCCAACAAGCTGCCGCAGTTTTAGCGCCAGTTCTCGCTGCAATGTTTGATTTAATTCACCAATAAATGCGCTCCACTGAACCCGTTCCAGCCCATAATCTAAACAAGCGTCTGCTATTTTGGCGCGAACGCGATCATCAGGAATATCATACAAAACTAAACAGCGCATGGCCTACCACCCGGCAGTAAAAGGAGTATATGCCTCTCGCTCCCCGCGCACATATGTGGCTAGATGCCGCGCTTGGCTTTGCACAATAAATCGTATCGCCTGTCGCTTACCTTCATAGGTTTCGCTGCTTTCCATGCGTTCTAAGATTTTTTCCGCAAGCCTTTTCCGCGAAGTGGCTTCCAGCGTGTGGTCACCAAGAAATTCTGGTGTCATTCCCCGATTAGCTAAGCCAATCATTGTTCTATCGACAACCGTCTGCCGAAACTCCTCAATCATATCCATCACCAAACTTACTCTTCCGGGGCGATCTGCATGCAAAAATCCCCCATATGGATCTAGACCAGCCAATATCAAAGAACGTTCAATCTGTGAGTATAACACACCATATCCATAATTCAACATAACGTTAAAAATGTCACCGGCGCCTCTGGTTATTCTTCCGGGCCAATTCAGTTCTTTGGGGAGCAATTGCCCTACCGCGCCCCAATATGCGCTGGATGATCTGCCCTCTACCGAAAGAATATAGTCGCGAATGGCGTCAATTCGTTCACCGGAAATAGTGTCTAACTCTGCCTCAAACCCTTGTATATTCTGCGCAATGCGCTGTAACGATTCAAATAACTCCGGTTCAGATTCCCGACGATTTTTCGCTAAATATTTCATTAAATTCCGCTGATTTTGTATTTTACCGCCAACAAACGCTTTAGCAAGAACTATCCCCCGCTGATCTTCATAGGCGGATAATTGCGCACGGCGTGTTAATACTGTTCCAATTAACCCTTCCGCATATACCGATGCGGTTGGGCGATCCATTGTATCCATAAAATGAATAGGAATGCCTTCTTCCGCACAAATTTGAAAAACATCGCTGCTGATTGATACACCATTAGCGACAATAAACACTTGTTGAATATGCATAATTGCCAGTTCTTGAAGTGTTTTGCCGTTTTGGCTTATTCGCAGTCGGCCATGATGCTTTCCTAAGAAAACCCCATGGCCTTCAACTATAAGGTCCATACTCGATCCTTTCTGCCGCATTAAACATATGATGAACGCGGTATCCTCAGAGCGGATCGAGCATTAGATGTGTTTATACAGGTTTTATACCTATCCCTGGACATTTTGCTGATAGTTTGACTTTCACTTCTTGTTGACTAACAGTACCCGGCAGCCAACATATACGAGCAG
>JAKAOI010000388.1 GCA_021812265.1 Chloroflexota bacterium
AAAACAGCCGCAAACATTGCCATTGTGGCCATTGCTGCTGTTATTACTGCTGTTGCTGTTATTATTAGCAGGATTGTTATTGTTGCTGGCGAGGCGACGTAACGAAGAAGTTATTGTTACCGAAGATGAAATTACCAGTCAAATCGACACCGCAGCGGTAGCGCCGATGAACGGGTACACATTTATTCGCGCGGTTCGGGTAACCACGCAGGTGGTCAGCCGGGCAAATGGGCGCACACTGCGAATGCGCGCTCACGATTTTGATGAATTTGCAGACGCATCCGGAAATATTATGCGCAGACCACGTAATCCTTAAATGTTATTCTGATTATTGCGAATATGGTCTGTTTTATTTCGGCATAATATACAACATTATATTTTGACCTACGGAAAGGCAGGAATTATGAATCGTTCACGCAGTTTCAAAGCGATTATCATTTCGTTTGCCGGGGCCGCGGCAATTATTGCCGGTCTGGTGTTTTCACTGCATGGCGCCGGTGTTTTGGCCGGCGGCTATAGCCCCCAGCCAACTTCAACAACTATGCCGGCGCCAACAGCTACGGCTACATTAGCGCCAACGGCAACTACTGCGCCCGCGCCAACAGCTACGATTGCCGCAACCGCAACTACCGCGCCAACGGCCACACCTACCACACCGCCAACCAACCCGGGGCCGCCGGTTCCATGCAATCCATTGAACCCAAACTGCAACGCAGGACCGATACCGGAATGGGTGCTATGCCTATTACTGCTGTTATTGCTCTTGTTATTGATTTTGTTGATTGTAGCGTTAGTGCGACGCAATAATAACAGAAACTCAAATACAGCAAATAATCAGCCGCCTGCCGCCGGAAGCGGAAATCCGCCCAGCCAGAACAATCCGCCCGCAAACAGTTAGCTATTTGCAAAAAACACTGCCAGCAAAATGCGCAGAGATGAGGAACCGGAGTAGTAACTCCGGTTCTTTTTTTATGCTGGCCGCGAGTGGATTATTTTTTTGAACTGCGCGTGTTTATATGAAAAGGAAAATACAGCGGACAAAAACCAATAACAGCTGTTACCAGCAAAATAACCGCTAGAACTCCTCCAATTATCTGCAAAACAAGTGATCCACCGAGAAATGTAAACACGCCAACTCCCAAAATTGCTCCGATGATGAATCGTATAATACGGTCTAAACCGCCTTCATTTTGTGGAAACATAACACATGTATATCCCTTCATAACAATATGGTTAAATACCTGTAATTCGGAAAGATGAACCTATATCAATTTGCTTTTCCGCCTTTTGAAAAAGCTATAATCAAACTGAAAAGTTTTTCTTTCCACACTTGAAACACACAGCGCAACAAAAAGATACATATATTTTTATAGAGGATTGAGGAGATATTTTGCGCATGACTGAAGAGGATACGTTGATTGAACGTTTGCGCAAAAAAGATGAAACAGCGTTCAAAGATTTATTTGAATTACATATAGACCATGTGTATCGTTTGGCGTATGGCATTCTTCAAAATGAAGATGACGCCGAAGAAACGGCTCAGCAAACATTTATTGCCGCATATCGGGCAATTGATCGCTTTGAGCCGAAAGCAAAATTAAGCACATGGCTGTACCGAATTACCTATAATAATGCGTTGAATATATTACATCAACGCAAGCAAAATGATCCGCTGCCAGATGATGAAAGCGAAAGATTTATACCATCGTCGCTGATCGATTGGCGCTTCGAACCAGAACAATTGCTGTTAGAAGAAGAAACTCATTTGCAATTGGAAAAAGCAATTTCCACTCTTCCGCCGGCAATGCGGGCAGCGTTTATTTTACGAGACGTAGAGCAAATACCGATACACGAGTGCGCAGACATTCAAAATATCAGCGAAACCCTTTGCAAAACACGAACGCACCGCGCGCGGCTATTGCTGCGCGAGCGGCTGAGCGAATACTTCAGTGAACGGAAATAACATATATGACATGCACAGAACTTATTGAATATCTGTCACAATATATTGATCAAGAATTAGACACTGAGCTGGAAAAAGCTGCGCAAGAACACCTTGCGTCATGTCGAAATTGTTCGGTTGCGCTGGATACCACAAAAAAAACCATAACCTTAGGCAGATTAGCGCTGGCCAAACCATTAGCCGGCGCTAAACGAGAAAAATTATATGGGCGGCTAAAACAGGCGTTTGAAGATCAAACTAAAACCGGCGGCTAAAACGACGCCGGTTCAATCACTCGTTTTTCATCCGAAATTATTGTATTGGCGCTATTCCTCGCTATGGGAAGGCTGAAGGTAAATCGGGCGCCACCTTCCGCAATATTTTCTGCATAAATTTCCCCATTATGGCCCTCAACAATAATGCTTCGGGCAATAGCTAAGCCTAAACCACTATGACTGTTTTCCTCTGCTTGCTGTGTATCAATGCGGTAAAATCGATTGAAAATTTGGCTGAGCAGGTTTTGTGGTATTCCGGGGCCATGATCGCTGATTGCAACCCAAATAGTGTCTTCAGATACATCTTTGGCCGCCGAAATTTCAATTGACGCCTTTTCCGGGGAAAATCGGATTGCGTTTCCAATAAGATTTACAAATACTTGCTCTATCAATTCACCATCCACATATACATTAGGAAGATTTTCCGGTATTTCCACTTTTAATTGGATTTGTTTTTTTTGCGCTTCAACCTGAACCACTTCAAGCGAATATTGCACAATACGATTCAAACGTTCTGCGTCACATTGAATTGTTTGCATCTTTGCGTCAAACCGGGCAATCTGGCTTAACTGCTGAGCCAGTTTCTGCATACGGATAGATTCGCGATTAATAATTTCATAGTATGATTGGTGCGTTGCGGCGTCTGAAACAATGTTATCTATCAGAGCTTCGGAATAGCCGCGAATTGCCGCAAGCGGCGTGTTCAGTTCGTGCGCAACATTTGCCAGCAGCGCCCGTTGCACATCTTTTTGTCTGCGAAGTTCTTCTATATCGTGTTCAATAGATTCCGCCATCTGATTAATTGCGCTGGATAGCGTTATCAATTCATGCGGCGCCCCCCAATCATCTATTTCTGCGCCGGAACTAAAATCACCTTTTTCAATCTTTTTCACTCCGGTAACCAGTTTATTGATTGGCCGTGAGATT
>JAKAOI010000389.1 GCA_021812265.1 Chloroflexota bacterium
TCCGATCTTTTTGCTGAATATCTTCTTTACGTTTCTGCAATTTGCCGAGGTCGCCCTGCGCGGCGGTTAAACGAGCCTGCGCGCCGATAATATCGCGCTGCATATTGCGCAGCCTGGCTTCTTCGGTTTCCATCGTTTGTTTTGCGCGTAACGCAGAACTCTCTAAGTCAGTTAATTGTTTTGTTGTAGCGTCTATTTTTTCTTCACCGGCAGTAAATTGCTGTTCCAGCGCCACAATTGTGGCTTGCAAGGCGTCGGGGGGAACTTGACCGGCGGTGTCGGCGTCTAAATCGCGTAAAGCGCGCCCAAAGCTGGCAATACGTTCTTTAGTTACCGCCAATTCACGTTCAATCGTTTGCGTTTGCGTTAAAATTTCATTGCGGCTTTTTCGCTGCCGCGTCAATAATTCTGCTAATTCATTTTTAACAGTTCGCAGCTGCGTAAGTTTTTGTTCACTGGACTCTATGCCGGTTCTGGCGGCGGCAATAGCTGTTTGTGTCGCTGTTTCTTTTTGTGCAGAAATAAGCATCGCAGTTTGCAATAAATTCCACTGAGAGCCGGCCCAGTTCTTCAACTTTCGATCTAATTCAGCGCGGGTAGAGATATACAATTGCGCTTTACGCGCTTGGTCGGCCAGCGGTTCCAGTCGCGGCTCTATTTCACTGAGGATATCGCGCAGCCGTCCAATATTTACATGTGTTTGCGCCAGCTTTTGTTCCGCGTCATCCCGCTGAACTTGGTGCTGTTTTATGCCTGCGGCGTCTTCAAAAAGCCCTCTGCGTTCTTCCGCTTTAGAAGAAAGCGCTTGATCTACCAAACCTTGGCCAATAATTGTATACGAATCGTGCCCGATACGCGCTTTAGAAAGCAGCGCCAAAATATCTTTCAGGCGCACTTTTGCGCCATTAATTAAATAATCTGCCTCACCGGTGCGGAAAACGCGCCGAGAAACGGATATTTCAGAGTAATCGAGAGGAATCCAGCCGGAAGAGTTATCGATAGTAAGGGTAACTTCGGCCATGCCCAACGCTGCGCGATTTTTTCCGCCAACAAAAATAATATCATCGCTTTTCTTTCCGCGCAGCATACGCATATTCTGCTCGCCCAGCGCCCAGCGCAACGCATCGGCCACATTGCTTTTGCCGCTGCCATTCGGGCCGACAATTGCCGTTATCCCTGGGCTAAAATCCATTTCGGTGCGATTGGCAAAACTTTTAAATCCATGCAAGGTTAATCGTTTTAAATACACCGCGCCGGCTCCTTTCTATTTCATTCGCGGTAAAGAAAAAGTGTAACCTGCTTTAGAATAATATTTCCGAAGCGTGTTTGTAAAAAACTACGCAATTGTACCATATTGTTTTATACAATTTTTCCCGCTTGCGCCGGTGTAAGATATTTATTATGCAAAAACCAGCGGACCGCGTCAGTGTAAGAGCCTTCCAACGAACGATAGACTGCGCCGAACTCTAATTTCGCTTTCGTGTCGTCATACCACCATGTGCGCTGCAAAATAAGCGCCATGCCCGTATTAAAATATGGGCTGCCAACAAAATCTAAAGATCGGCAGAATAACTCTACCATACTCAGCGGCAATTGTGTTTGCGGCAATCTGCGCCCGGTTACCTTTGCCAATGTTTGCATAATTTCTTTATAGGTAATGTTATATCCCGTAACCAAATATTTTTCACCGGTTTTGCCATGATACATTGCCTGAATCATACCTTCCGCCGCGTCACGCACATCTATTTGGCATATACCGCCTTTAAAATAGCCGGGAATTTTATTTTGCAGCGCCGCTAATATAAATTGTGAAGATGATATATGCGCATCATTCGGACCACTGCAAAAGCCGGGAAACACAGAAACAATATTCACACCTTCATCCAAAAATTGCGGAATGGCAAGCTCTATATCGCGCTTTGCGCGAAAATACGGAATACGAAAATGTTTCAAATTAAATTCCGCAGACTCATTGACGGGAATTTGGTCTTTCTTCGTTGAACCAAGACCAAATATTGAGCCGATTCGAGTTAATCTTTTTACTCGCATTTCTTTTGCGGCGTTTAATACATTCATTGCGCCAGTGTAATTTGTTTCGTACACGCTATTTTTTTGCTGCGAACCCATACTAATTGCGCCGGAAGCGTCATACACATACTCACAGTTCTCCATGGCATAACGTATGGATGGCGGATCTAACACATCCGCCGCAACCCATTTAACCGGAAGCGCTGCCAATTCCGTATCTCGCGGCAAACCACGACGGCAAGTGGCACAAACGGTTTCTCCTTTTGCAAGTAATTCCCGTGTTATCCATGAACCAATAAAGCCGGTTCCCCCTATAACTAATGACGGCATTGCAATCGTCTCTCCCAATTTGTTTCCGCAAATTTTTACCGGTGGATTGTTTCACCATTTTAACTATTATATCTGCATACTTCATTTTTGTTAATACCGCTATGACACCATAATATCGACGCAATTGCTTCAATCGATGCAGGTTATTTATACGCATCAGCAAAATAACCGCAAAATTTTTATCCATTTCCCATGTGTTCGTATAACAAGGGACTATAGCCTATTTCTGTGTCTAGCCAAATACAATATAGTAAAAGCTATGTATTATACAAGGAAAATAAGATTACAGCTAAAAGGGGTATTTCACATGCTAAAAGGTCGAGTCATCATATGGGCCAGCTTTATCGGTTTGGTCTTGTCAATTGTTGTGTTTATGCGAAGTGAACCGGCAAATGCAGCAACTCTCCCATCAAATTACCAAACTTCTTTATCTCATATTGTGAAATTTGATGATAATAGTGGTGATTCTACTGATTCCGGCAGCAGCGGCTCTTCTACCACTGACTCCGGCAGTAACAGCGGCTCTTCTACCACTGATTCCGGCAGCAGCAGCGGCTCTTCTACTACCGATTCCGGCAGCAGCAGCGGCTCTTCTACCACTGACTCCGGCAGCAGCAGCGGCAGTTCCACTACTGACTCCGGCAGCAGCAGCGGCTCTTCTACCACTGATTCCGGCAGCAGCAGCGGCAGTTCTACTACTGACTCCAGCAGCAGCAGCGGCAGTTCCACTACTGACTCCGGCAGCAGCAGCGGCAGTTCCACTACTGACTCCGGCAGCA
>JAKAOI010000390.1 GCA_021812265.1 Chloroflexota bacterium
TCATACTATCTTGTGTTAAAGCGATTGGCAATGCAGAACTGTTTGCATTAGGCAAAGCCCCTGCAATCAAACGCACATGGGACGCCGCTTGGCTCATAGAATACCCCGCAAATTGCATTAACACATTATTTGCGCTGGATACTGTTTTAGAAGCCGGTGAAACACCGGAAACAATAAGCTGATAAGACTGCGCGGAAGCAATCGGCGCGCCGGTTAGATAAGAACCGAAATTGGATTGAATAAGCGGGGAAATATTTTGATAGACATTTTGCAGTTGTGTTTCGGTTAGCGCATAGGAGTTGACGTTTACAGTAAATATTGAGGATTGCGGGGTTTGGGTTAATGCATTGCGAAATCCCGAACTAACAGTAACCTGCGCAAACAGCGGCATTGCGCAAATGATAATTACTGCCGTTAACGCGCCTAATCCGGTAAGCGCTAAAGATCTCCAAGAATCGCGGAAGCGCCAAATAGCCAAAGTAAGCGCCGGCGGTATCAGTGTAAATTTTGCAGAACTGCCCGCGGATTTAGTGAGCTGCGCCATTATATCCTCCTGTGTAAATAACCTGAACATGTCTCAAGTGTATGTGGCAATTTAGGGTTGTGTCAAGCGCCATAGCAATCTTCGGCAATACAAGCGGCCGCAAAATACACCACGCAATTTCCGGCGCCTGTTCGCATATTTTGCATTCTGTTATAAGCAGGCGCATAGGGGCATCTCAAATGCTGTCCCTATGCATTCCTTTTCAAAGTTCTGGGGTGTATTTGAAGCGGTTATATCCAATGAACAAGAATCGCGTCATCCGACTCCACAGATGTTTGCACACTACGAAATCCGGATTGAATATTAAGCCGGTTTCCTTGGTATATTACCGTAATAGCGCCGCTTCCCACTTGCAGCGCAGTGGTATTCAACGCGCAAGCGTTGGCGGTGGCGGAACCGGAATTATAGATTTGATAATTCCGATTTGCGGTATCAAATGCTCCGCAGCGAATTGTTCCGGCGCCCGGATGTTGAAAAAATATTGCCAGATCTGTTGTTCTTGCCAAATTGTCTTGCGAATGAGGTGTGATAATAAGCGGCTGCACAGGCTCATAGAAGGTAAATGTTGTAGATCCATTTGGGCTTGTATAGATACAGGTGTGAGGTTTAGCCGGCCCTAAATATGGTAATTCGCCGGTAAAATCGTGCTGTCCGTTATATTCAATGGTAATAGCGTCACACAAAAGAGATTCTCCCCGATTAAAGTGGACAAATATGTTCGATGAAAAAAATTCAACACTTACCAATACTTTTGAAGTCACGCCGATATATGGAGGTGTACTTGTGCTATTAGTTACAGATACATTGAATAACATGCTCAACTGAGACGGCGCAGTATTCGATAGCGTTACTTCTGTTGCGCTGGGTGTAAAATTACCACAGCCAGCCGCTGCCACACACAATCCGACAAGAAGTACAGCGCTGACCTTTGAAAAAAACCTTTGAAACATATTTTTTCCTTCCTTAATACAATAACATATATCAGACGCCATAAAATACAGTACAGCGTCTGACATGTAAATTCCCTCCACAACAAGAAAGCTTTTCAGCTTACAATATTAACATACGATACCACGTCGTTCCAACCTGAACCACAATAATTATTAATAAACGATGTCTCAGCGCCATACCCAAAATAGCAGTGACCACCATTGCCATTTATGTCTGTCGTGAGATATCCATTCGCACCCATATTGAAACTAGACGTCTGATCATTCCAAGATGTCCACGGCCAAGAAATCCAATAATCAGTTAAATTAACAGAACCAACTCCGACTAAACAAAGTTGCGCTCCACCATACCAAGCGTCTTGATATAAACTTACCCATGGTGTTGGCATTGCGTCTCCACAAGGATATTGGGATATAAGTGGATTAATATTTTTTCTAGTATATTTACTGTCATTACACCCCACTGTAGCAGGTAAAGAGCCATGCAAATAGACAATAAGATGTTTGCAGTTTTGCAAAACACCAGAAGTAGATTGAGCAAAATTACTGGATTGATTGCTATGGTTTACGCTTACAAGAGCAGAAAATTGAGAATGAATGCTATTGTTAGATTGAGGTAATGAATTTGCTGTAAATCCTAAGATAAAAATCGTGAAACCCGTCACTGCAACTACTTGAAATGCTTTGAAAAATCCAAATTTCAAAACTATACCCTCGTAAAACCTTTCTTGCGCCAAATTGACGCACTATAACTGCGATCATTTTCATCGCAATACAACATTCTTGTCCCAGCTTCAAAACTTGAAGGTATGTGAATTTTTTCGGGAACATTTCCATATGTTTGCTTATAGTAAGCAAAGGAGCTTCTTAAATATGCGCTCAAATTCCAATTCCATGATTCCCTCGACGCTATTTTATATCATCACCAAAAATATGTCAATACACAAACATACATCCATACATCTATTTCAATCCTTGACCTTACGTGAAAGAAAATACTACGATCTTGAATGCCTTCAGAAAAATAAGGCGTATAAACATCACAGTTCTGTCTGTGCAACAATTGCTTAAAGGATCCGACACTCAATACGCTCACCCAGAAACGCTGCTTTTCACCAATTGGGCAGCTTCCCGTTTCAATTCGGCGGTGATTATTCGTTGTTTGCTTGCCATTGTGATCCTCTCTTTGCGACACGTATATCACGTGGCTCTTTCGGTTCTCCGTTTTTCGGGAGAATCCCATATCTCTGGCAAACGCGGACACAAGGACGCTATCATTGAATATAAATGAATAACGCAAGGTAACGCTGGCAAATTGAACTATATTATGCCGCCTTTTTCACTATCGATTTTGCTATTGATGTCGGCTTGCTTATATGAACGTCTTTGTCGATAATGAAACGCCTTGAAACATTGCTCAATTGTTCAGATAGATCTCGCAATGTTTGAAGCGATGTGACAATTTCTTCTATCTGTACACGCATTTCTTCCGATGAAAATGACACTGTTTTGGCAGCCGTGCTATTTGCTTCGCTTACTCTGGCAACATTAGAAATAACATCATTGATGTGCAGCGTATTTTCGTTTACGCCGGTCGCCTTTTTCTCAGATTCTTGAGCGTAACGCACACCGATTTC
>JAKAOI010000391.1 GCA_021812265.1 Chloroflexota bacterium
GATCTGCAAAATGGGTGGCGCCACGGGTACCGGCAGAAACAGCAATAGCTTTTCAGCCTCTCGTCCCAGCGTAAATATGCAATTTGCGCGGAGCCAAACATATATTGATTGCCCGCGCATGTTCAGAAAACATGAAGGGTTACGCTTAATATGCGCCATTTACTCACACTCAACGATCTTTCCGTTGTGGAAACACGGCAGTTATGCCAAACCGCTTTGCAATACAAACATTCGCGAAACAGCCGGAGTCAATCTCAATTTCCGCTCACCGGCACAACCACAGCTTTATTGTTTGAAAAACCTTCACTGCGAACACGTATCTCTTTTGAAATTGCCGCACAAGAATTAGGCGGACGGTCACTTTATTTGTCTCCTCAAGAAGTAGGGCTGGGAAAACGGGAATCTATCGCTGATGTAGCCCGCGTTTTAAGCGCTTATGCGCATACAGTTGTTATACGAACGTTTGCCCACGCAATTATTGAAGAATTTGCGGCCAACGCTTCTATTCCCATCATTAATGGATTAACCGACTTAAGCCATCCTTGCCAAGGTTTAACCGATGTTTTTACCATATATGAACATTTCGGGCCGCACAGAAAGATCACCTTGGCGTATATTGGAGACGGAAACAATGTCGCCAATTCGCTGCTGTAAGCGGTGCCGCATATGGGCATGAACGTCAGGATAGCTGTACCAAATGGATTCGGGCCAAATCAAACAGCGCTGAATAACGCTTATAAGGCGGCGGCGTTTACCGGAGCAAATATTCATATAACCGAAGATCCATTAGACGCCGCAGAAAACGCCGATGTGCTCTATACCGATGTGTGGGTGAGTATGGGGCAGGAACAAGAAACAAAACAGCGTTTACAAACATTTGCGCAGTACCAAGTGAACGATACACTATTACGCGCCGCCAAACCAAACGCTGTTATAATGCATCCGCTGCCAGCGCACCGTGGATTAGAGATTACTGATAGCGCGATTGACAGCGCGCAATCGATTGTTTTTACCCAAGCAGAAAATCGCTTACATATGCAAAAAGCAATTTTAGCCTTGCTGATTGGCGATACTTATGTTTTTGCTGGTAAATCGGTTGCAATAACAGCCGAATAATACCGGCAACTCCTTGCGCCATTACCGGCAATTTTGCTGCTTGGTAAAATATCTGCAGAGCGTGGATTCTCAGCAGATATACGAGAGCCAGTACATGGCGCATATCCACTTTGTTTATTGATTATCGATTGAAGAAAAGAGGTATGTTATGACAAAACTTTGGGCCAAAGGGTATACATCCGCCGAGGCAGTTGAAAGTTATGAAGCGGGACATAACGCCAATTTAGATAAAGAACTTGCCGGCTGTGATATTTTGGGCACTATGGCGCATTGCCGAATGTTATATTCCATCGGTATACTTTCCTACGATGAATGGAGTTTGCTGCACCCCGTATTGCAAACGCTGCTGACAGAAGCGGAAACAAAAGGTTTAGCGCCACAACAAGCGGAAGAAGATATTCACACACTTATTGAAAATCGCCTAACACAGGCGCTGGGGCCAATCGGCGAAAAAATTCATACAGGGCGCTCTCGAAATGATCAGGTTTTAACTGATTTACGGCTGTATACCAAAGAACGCTTGCCGGAGATTGCAACTGCAGCGCTGAATGCGGCGGCGGCGTTTGCAAACTTTGCGCAAACATACGAATGGGTTGCTATGCCTGGATATACGCATATGCAGCGCGCCATGCTTTCATCCGTAGGTTTATGGGCCGCCTCTTTTGCCGAAGCGCTTTTAGATGATCTGCTGATGCTGGAAGCTGCGTATACCGTAACCGATCAGTCTCCGTTAGGCTCTGCGGCGGCGTATGGCGCGCCGTTGCCGCTAGACCGCGCGTTAACGGCGAAATTGCTGGGATTTTCGGCAATCAGCCACAACACACTTACCGCAGCTAATTCTCGCGGTAAATTTGAAGCTGCAGTAACACAATGTTTAGCGCTCATTATGGTAGACTTGAGCAAGTTTGCGCAAGATCTGCTCATATTTACAACCAAAGAATTCGGGTTTATGTCGGTAGATGAAGAACTCTGCTCGGGCAGCAGCATCATGCCACAGAAAAAAAATCTTGGCGCGCTAGAGGTTCTTCGGGCGCGAACACATATAGTTATTGCGTATCAAAGCGCTATGTTGGGGATTGTTTCTGGCCTGCCTTCGGGCTATAACATGGATTATCAGGAAACCAAAGCGCCATTATTCGAGTCTTTGCGCATTTGCGCAGAAAGTTTAGATGTGGTAACACTGTTTATGAAACATACACATATATACGAACAGAACCTTGCCGCCGCCTGCGAACCAAATTTATTTGCCGCAGACCGCGCGTTAGAGATGGCTATGAAAGGCGCGCCATTTCGCAGCGCTTATCGCGAAGTAGCAGCGCATCTGGATAGCGAAACAACCGATGACCTGACCACAGCGTTAAAAAAGCGCAGCCATATAGGCGGTCCCGGCGCTTTAGAGCTAGACACCTTAATTGTTCGGATTGACGAACAAAAAGCAAAATGGGCGGAGAAGCAAACGGCGTTTACAAACGCTATTTCTGCGTTAGTTGCGTTAACCGGTAAATAAATTTGAAAGAAGGGCAAGGTTTTCACTTCCTCCAGAATTTTGGTCTTTGCGTAAAGAACCGAAGCATAAATTTTTTTGCGCGCACGGCAACATACCCTGACAAAGCAGAAGTGAAAATCTTAAAAAGATATGGAAAATACAGTAATTTTGGCGTATTCCGGTGGATTGGATACATCAGTTGCTATTCGATGGCTACAAGAAACCTATGGCTACAATGTTATTACCTTAACAGTAGATATTGGAAACGAAAAGGATATCAATGCTGTTGCAAACCGCGCAAAAGTAATTGGCGCGCAAAAAGCAATTACAGTGGACGCCAAACAAGATTTTTTAAAATATTTTGTTTGGCCGGCTTTGCAAGCAAATGCGTTGTACGAAGGGGTCAAAATCAGTTTCTTATTTTTTACCCAAATAGAGACTTTTCTGTTCACATCTTCCAGAGTTCTGCTATGTATTCTCCTCTCTATGATGTGATATACTTCATATCAGTACCGCTAGTCCAACGG
>JAKAOI010000392.1 GCA_021812265.1 Chloroflexota bacterium
ATTCCCAGCGCAAAACGCCGCCGCCGCCGATAACCGAAACAATATGGCAGCTAGCCCCGGTAGTGGCGTATTCCCATTGCGTATGCGGCGGAAGCGTTACCTCTTGCAGCGCAAAATGCCGGCACGCAGTCAATGTTTCGACAAATGGGGCAACCGGTGTGCGAACACAAATATGGGATGATAAGGGATTATAGTTTGAAACATCCAATCCTTTGGTAATATGCAGTTCCCGCGGGGAGCCTTTGGCGTCAACACGGCCATAATCATATAAGCGATAGGTAACGTCGGAATATTCCTGAATTTCATACAACACAATACCGGCCCCGGTTGCGTGTACAGTGCCTGCAAGGTTGATGAGCGTATCCCCGGCGCGAACCGGCTCATAGTGCATCAGCGCTTCGAGTTGATTATCTGCAATTGCTTTTTCCACGATGTTTCGGGAAAACTTTTCTTGAAATCCATGAATAACCGAAGCGTTTTCGGTGGCGGCCAAAATTCGCCAAGCTTCAGTTTTCCCAAGTTTGCCGTTCTCGTATGCAGCGGCGTAGCGGTCATCGGGGTGTGTTTGCACCGAAAGCCACATATTGGCGTCTAAAAATTTAGCCAATAGGGGAAACCGTGGCCCAAATATAGCAAGAGAACGCAGACCATATAGCCGAGTCCCCAATGATTGCGTAAGTTCACCAAGCGACAAACGGGCATACGGTTCATTTATTGCCACGCTGTCTAAGGCAGTTTCCCATGATTCCCCAATCGCGGCGCCAGGTGGGAGTGTTTTGCCGGCGACTGCCGCTAGATTTTGCCCGCCCCAAATAACTTCATGCAAAGAAGCTTTCAGCGCAATCGGTGATAATGTCATACGCATTTAATTTCTTTCAGTTCATCTTACTCATTAATGAAATGATTCGGTCAATAGTGTTTTTAGCGCCAATAGTATCCTGAACATCCAAACATCGGCTGACATGAATTTTAATCACCTCACCGGCCACCTTATCAATGGCGGAACGCACAGCTAATATTTGCGTAATAATATCTTCACACTCGCGGTCGTCTTCCAGCATTTTGGTGACACCGCGAATCTGGCCCTCGATACGACGCAAACGCGCCGACAAGGGATGAAGTATATCTGCGGTTTGATTGGTTTCATCCGGCAGAAACTGCATATCCATCGAGAGCTGCTCCACTATTTTTTATCGGCAGATTACGCCTTTGCCAAGACCTCATCTATCCGCCGTTTTAATTCATTTTTGGGCATTGCGCCAACAATCCGGCCGACAACCTGTCCGCTCTTGAATATAAGCAAGGTTGGAATGCTCATAATACCAAACTGCATAGCAGTCATCTGATTTTCATCGGTGTTGAGTTTTGCAAAGCGCATTTTACCGGCGTATTCTTGAGACAATTCTTCATATGCCGGAGCAATCATCCGGCAAGGACCGCACCATGGCGCCCAAAAATCTACTATTGTGGGAAGCGGCGCGCTCACCACATCTTCTTTAAAATTCGCGTCGGAAGTATATACAAGGGTATCGGCAGACATTAAATGATAAAACCTCATCTTTTTTGTATTCAATTGCATTTTTATACCCCTATGGGGTATCCATTTAATACTATACCATAGCGTTTCAAGAATAAAAAAACTTATTTTTATGATCTTTTTCCAGTTATTTATCGGCAATCTTTTCCGGGAGCCACAGACAACCCATTCATTTTGTGCGGCAAATTTGTCAAAAAGCCGGCGATAAACATTTAAACAGTTTGCTGCAATAAAACCACTCATTCGCTTTTATTGCAAGAGCGCCGGCGCATTTGACATGTAATTACATCGCGCCGTACCATAGAAGTACGCCCTTAAGCAAAACCAAAGGAATTAACAATACGGTGTGGTATGAAAAAAGTCGGAGTTATTTATCGAGATACCCCTGAAGCCAAAGCGATGATGCAATTAATTACAGAAGCGCTGCAAAAACATAGAATAGAACAAATTTGGACCGAAAATGAAGAATATGCCCGAAACGCATTGAAAGATTTTCGCGACAGCGACATGATTATTGCGCTCGGCGGAGATGGCACTTTACTTTCGGTGGCGCGCGCCTGCGCCGGAACAAACGCAGCAATATTAGGCATAAACTTTGGTCACGTTGGTTTTCTGGCCGAATTAGAGCCAGATGAAGCAATGAGCGAACTGCCACATTTTCTTAACGGTGAATATTGGCTGGACGAACGCGCTATGCTTAGAGGCGTGCTGAAAATGGATAATTTCACGGAAGAATATGTTGCCTTAAACGATATCATCATCGTGCGCGGCGGAGAGCCGCGGGTTATTCGCTTTGACGTGCTGATCGACGGCAATTATTTCACAACAATAACCGCAGATGGGGTTATTGTTGCCACGGCAACCGGATCTACGGCTTATAACTTAGCCGCCGGCGGGCCAATATTATATCCGGAAGTGCGCGGAGCAGTGCTGACACCCATAGCCGCCCATTTAGATATGGCTCGCCCAATAGTTTTGGCAGAACACTGTGAGGTCGCAATCATTTTGCACGAAACCGGCGGTGAAGCAGTATTTTCGGCAGACGGCCAAATTACCCGCCCTTTAACCTATCCCTCACAAGTTCATATTTCTAACTGCAATTTGGTGACAAGTTTTTTACGCAGAAAGCAGCGCAATCATTTTTATTTTGCTTTGCGACAAAAACTCAGCGAACGATAAATATATGCTCTTATCTTTTGTTTAAGCAGCTTTCCCGGCATAGCATTGGCGTTCACGCCAGAAATATCATCTATTCCGGCATATTTTCTCTGCTTGTTTGTTGACAATATAGTAGATATTCAGCTATATTACATTTAAGGAATCTTATAGCGTCGCTCTCTTGGAAGATATTGGTTTGCGCTTTCTTCACTGCTCTTTATGAAGCAACTCAGCGCGCTGATTCCATGCTTACACCGTTCCCATGGCAAACACAACGTAACAATTCTCTGGTATGCGCCGAACAAGGCGCGGAAAGGACCCGAGGGTAGCAATTTTGCATAACGGAATATTCAAAATACTGCAAACATTTGCAGTGACCTGTTTCATAGCGCTTATTTCTGGAACAGCAGCTCTTCCTGCAACAAGCAAAGCA
>JAKAOI010000393.1 GCA_021812265.1 Chloroflexota bacterium
ATCACCCGAGGTTGTACATGGCTATACACGGCAGATCCGCTCACCGGAAGGTAAAGTGAATGTTACCCTCAACTCGGATGAAGACGGTCTGTTAGAGGTTTTTGTCACCATCGGCAAAGCCGGCAGCGATGTATCGGCGCTGGCGGAAGCTCTGGGCAGACTGGCGTCTTTAAACTTACGTATTGAAAGCCCTGTCAGTCAAAACGAGCGGGCATATATGATTATGGAGCAGCTGCGCTCTATCGGTGGAAGTTCTTCCATCGGCTTCGGCGCCGAAAGGGTGCGCTCACTGCCCGACGCAGTTGCCCGAGCGCTGGGCATACATATTGCAAACAGCGGTAATGTTGGCGAACCGACAAATGGTACCGGCGCTCCGACGGGACAAAGCAAAAAAAATATTTCGGCAAAAGTAACCGGAAATCTGTGCCCCAAATGCGGCTGCAACACCCTTGTATTTGAAGAAGGCTGCAAAAAGTGTATGTCCTGCGGGTACAGCGAATGCTGATTTCACGTCAGTGAATTGCAAGCGCGGGGTTTTGCAAAAAGCTCCGCGCTTGTACTATGGAGCAAGTAAATTTTACAGGACATTTTGTAAAATACCCCCGCGGTCACATATAATAAGATAAAGCGTTGCTGTGGAAACGCACGCTTTTTCATTTACTGAAATGTCGGACGAACTAAAAACTGGAACCACAAACTTTTTTTTCACAAAACTCGCTTGCAGACGCATATATTCATGAATATCTTGCGTTTTACCCGCACATAGCCAATAGGCTTGGGTTACGGCAATTTGCCGCAGATCTGCCGGATTGGAGCCGCGCAGCGCTTGATCGCAGGCGCGCGTCCTTGCAAAACTATATACAGCGATTCCAGGAACTTGCGCCGGCAAATCCATTTCACTTATTGGAACATGGTGTTGATAATCCGGCCGCGTTTGATCTTCATATGGCGCTGTTCGACGCGCAATTAGAGTATTTTAAATTAACCGAATGGAACCGCTTTACGAATTCTCCTCTGCTGTATATTATTCCGCTGGATATTTCACCGTTTATCCGCCGCAGCGCAATTCCGGCTGCGGAAAGACTGATTGCCGCCGGCAATTACTTGAAAAATATTCAGATATTCGTAGAATCGGCGATTGAGACGCTTTCTCAACCCATTCCACAATCTCTTGCAGAACAAAGCAATACATTGATTAACAGCCAAATTCAATTTCATCAACAGGAGTTAGCGCAATTTTCAGCCTCGGTAAAATATCTCGATGTGGCCGCGCGTTTTCGAAAAAGCAGTGAAGCAGCCATTACAGCGTTTCAATTTTTACGTAACCATATTCAAAAATTATCCACCGGAACCGAAAGATATACAGCGTATGGCAACGATATCTTTGGTAAAATGCTGCTTTCCGCAGATATGATCTCGACAACAACAAGCGCATTGCTGCAGCTTTTGCGCAATGATATGGAGATGAACCATGAACGGCTGCGCGCAAGCGCAGATCGTATGAAAATGTCTCCTGCCGCAGCGCTGAAACAATTGGCCAAACGCAAACCGGCGCCGGAACACGCGCTGAGTTATATAGAAGAAATGATCCAAAATTTACATACTTTCCTGCGCCGCCATCCCGTTGTTACCGTTCCGGATACGTTATACTGCGCTGTTTATGCAACAAAGCCATATATGCGAAATGGTTCGGCTTTTTTAGACGCTCCCGGCCCCTTTGAAGAACAGCAATTACGCGCGAGGCTGTTTATCACACTGCCGGAAAGTGAATGGCCCGCAGAAAAACAAAACGCATGGATGGAAAAGTTAAGTATTTACGGCATGATAAATACTGCCGCGCATGAAATTTGGCCGGGGCATTACTTACAATTTCAACGGTTGAAAACCGCGCCGACCGCAGCGGCTAAAATATTTACGTCACAAACATTTATTGAGGGGTGGGCGCACTACGCCGAAGAAATGATCATTGACCAAGGATATGGCAAAAATGATTTCGGGTATGGGTTACAACAAGCGCAAATGGCGCTGCTGCGCGACTGTCGGGCAATTATAGCGCTGCAAGCCGCTGAAAACGCCATTACACTGGATGAAGCGGCAAATCTGATTATGCAAGAAACATTTCTGCCGGAAATTCGCGCGCGCCACGAAGCCAGCCGAAGCATGAAAGATCCCCTCGTGTATAGCTATAGTGTTGGCAAAATATTTATGAAACAGTTTTTAGCCGCGCTGCGCAATCAGCGCCCCGAATGGGACGCGCAGCGGCTGCACGATAGCGCCTTAAGCTTTGGCGCGCCGCCTATTCCGCTGTTAATGCAGGCGCTTGCCGCAGACCCGCCGCAATAATCTCCTCATTTCGCTGCGTTATGATTGCTCGCTGTACACCACCGCAGTTTGCCCTCCGGACACCGCCGCAAAAGTTAATTGCGGCTGCGTCGTCCAGCTAAAAATACAAGCGGTTGCGTCACTAAATTCACTTGAAGCCGCAATTGCAGCTATTTCGCTCCCATTTGCCGAATCATACAGCGTTAGCGATGCGCCTTTTGCGGAAAAAGCGGTGATCATAACAAAGGAGCCAATCGCCGATGGCGTAATATACACAGAGGACGTTGACTTGGCGGAACCAATTTTACTGACCATAGCGGCAAATAAAGCGTTTGGCGATAAAACTGCCTGAAGCTGACCAGCGCTTTGACTCCCTGCAGATGATTCTACCGAGCTGACAGGCAGTGTTGGATATCCCCACGCAATATAATCATCTTGCGGCGACCACCGGAGCAGCGCCGAATGAGACACTCTATCGCTTGCAGAGGCGCCAATCATTGTTTTACCCATCGCAGAGTCATAAAAAATACCCACGCCTTGTTCCGGTCCCCAAAGCGCAAAAGTCGGCGCAATTGGATTCAGCGGATTTGCGGGCGCAATCGTATGCGGCGAGATAGCCCCGGCTTGCCCCCAATCAGCAAACCCAAAAGGCAGAAAAACCGAGTCGGAGTAAGTATGCGCTAAAACCCCAGTCTTCACATTAAACACATAGATATCAGATCCGGGATCGGCGGGCAACGTAATTTTAAACGGAGTGGAGCCGGCGGAGGGACGCCAAATAATCAGCGTTAAGTGCCCCGC
>JAKAOI010000394.1 GCA_021812265.1 Chloroflexota bacterium
GCAAAAGGTATGGCGGCAGATGTGGCGCTGCAAGATCTGCGCGCTATCGGTGTGCTAACTGCCGCGGTAAACGCCGGCGGAGATATTGCAGTAATGGGAAGCGCCGATTATACAGAGGGATGGAATATTATTGTTCCTGCCGGAGAAAAACAGCAGGTTATTCAC
Organism: Chloroflexota bacterium; assembly: GCA_021812265.1. Lineage (GTDB taxonomy): Bacteria > Chloroflexota > Ktedonobacteria > Ktedonobacterales > JACDGC01 > JAJYBV01. The sequence continues at coordinate 166 of JAKAOI010000394.1, forward strand.
TTGCTTTCCGGAGCAATTGCCACTTCCGGCAAAAGCCGACGGTTTTGGTATCGCAATGGCGAAATGCAGCATCATCTGCTAAATCCCCTTACAGGGCAGCCTGTGCGGGGCACTGTTGCCGCAGTTAGCGCTGCTGCGGGAACTTGCCGCGAGGCGGAAGTTGCCGCTAAAACAGCCTTTATTCTTGGTTTGATGGATGGAGCGCAGTTTTTGCTTAATCATGGATTTTCCGGAGTATTTTTAAATGATGATGGAACCAGATTCTGTGTTGGTTCTTGGCCAAAAGGAGAATAAAATTTTTTAATATGAATACACAATCCATTGTATGGGAGATTGCCCGCGCCGGCGGTTTTACAGCATATATTCTTTTGACACTTGCTGTGTTTACCGGCGCGGCGCAGTCACTAAAATGGCAAAGCGGCAGATGGCCGCGGATGATCAATTATGAAACCCATAATTTTCTTACCCTGCTTAGTTGTGTGTTTATTTGTGTGCATGTGTTAGCGGTGTGGATAGATCCTTTTACCGCGTTTAAATGGTATGAAGTATTTGTGCCCTTTTTAAGCCATTACAGGCAAATTTGGGTGGCGCTGGGTATTATAGCCTTCTATTTAATTATTGCCACAATCATTACTTCTCTGTTGCGCAATAAAATTGGCTATAAGGTGTGGCGTGTTTTGCATTTGGGCACATTTGTAGTGTTTTTGCTTACAACAGCGCATGGCATTGCTACCGGCAGTGATACTCGCACATGGTGGGCGGCGCTGATTTATTTAAGTTGTTTTGGGTCAGTCAGCGGAATTATTATGCTGCGCGCCCTTACGCCAGCGCCGAAAACGCAAAAAACATATCCTGTAGTGGCAATGGCAACCGGCGCATTATTGCTTGTGGGAATTTTATTTACCATGGTTGGGCCTATGCAGCCTGGCTGGAATATTATTGCCAACAATGGCGCCGGGAGCGGCTCTCGCATAACTGCTTCTAACTCTGCAACGGGAACCTCGACAGTTTCTTTGAACCCTACCCAGCAATTTACTGCAAATGTGTCCGGACAGTATATTCAGAGTACGCCAGACACATTTGGCAACTTGCAATTAGCGCTGAATTTAAGTTTTGCTTCTCCGGCAAATGGAACATTAGATATTACAATGCAAGGCCACGAGAATTCTGCAACCAATAATGACGATGACGATGACGGTAATAATCAAAACAGGAGCAGTATTACTATAACGAGCACTTCAGTAATCTTATCTGTGCCTAATTACAGTCAATATTCTGGGCAGGTTACCTCTATCAATATTAATCAACAATGGTATATGCAGGTCAATGTACAAGATATTACCCAGCAGCATACCTTATTGTTAAAACTGATATTGACAGTGTCGTCCAACGGATCGGTAACTGGCGCCATACAAGGCACACCTCAATAAGTCAGGCTAATTATTCGGGCAGATTGGCGTCGTAAGATTCTGCCGCGCGATCTCTGGCGCGCTCAAAACCAAGTTCAATGAGCCGATCGATTAACCGGGGATACGAAACGCCGGTTGCTTCCCATAGTTTGGGATACATGCTTATTTCTGTAAATCCGGGCAGCGTATTTACTTCGTTAATATATACAGCGCCGTCGTCTTTGCTTAGAAAGAAATCTACGCGCGATAAACCCGATAATTCTAACGCCTGAAACGCTGTAACCGCATATTCACGGATGCGCTGCGCTAAGTCATCTTCAATTGGAGCCGGCACAAGAGTTTGGGACGCGCCATCTAGGTATTTGGATTCATAGTCGTAAAATTCCTTGCTGGCAATCACTTCACCCACCACCGAGGCTGCAGGGTTATCGTTGCCTAGCACGGCGCATTCTAACTCGCGGCAGTTTATTCCCTGTTCCACCAAAACTTTACGGTCATATTTTACCGCCAGCCGCAATCCCTCTATCAGTTCAACCGTGTTGTGCGCTTTAGTTACTCCGACGCTGGAACCCAAAGTAGCGGGCTTTACGAAAACGGGATAGTTAAACGCTGCTTCTACTTTATGAATGACCGCTTCCGGCGCGCTGCGAACTTCTTGGCGATAGCAAGTTATCCATGGTGTTACGGGTATTCCGGCGGCGCGAAATAGTATTTTTGCCTTTTCTTTATCAATGCCCAACGCAGACCCTAAAATACCGCAGCCTACATATGGCAGGCCGGCGAGTTCAAGCATGCCCTGAATGGTTCCATCCTCACCGAAAGCGCCATGCAATACGGGGAAAATAATATCAACTTCGGGAAAATGGTTTTGCCCGGCAGCGTCGCGCAGTTGAGGCAGCCGATCAAATCCCGCCGGAGGATCTGCCGGTAATTCTGCGGATGATTTTTGCGCAGCCATTTCTTTGGGTGAAGCTAACGCTTCAGGAGATGTTCCGGGCAGCCACTTGCCGCTTTTTGAAATAGCAATAGGAATAACATCATATGTATCGGTATTTATTGCCGCCATAACGGAACGCGCCGACGCAACCGATACTTCGTGTTCGCTTGAACGCCCGCCAAAAACAATCCCCACTCGCAATTTTTTCGCCATACGTTATTTCCGCCTTATTAGAGATTGGAACATTTAGAGAGATATCGTTATGATATTTGCCGCGCCGCGCAAGTATTATTAGGACTTTTGCTTGAAAGAAAGCATATATTTCTCATATCTGAACCAGAGGAAGGTCTGGGGACACCCCAGAACCCGTACAAGGGGCGACTGCCCCTTGTACATCCCCGATGATTCCTGCTGAAGCGCAAGTCTTGATTATGCGTCTTTTTGATAATTTGCCAAAAGAGACTCTACATATTTGGCGACAATATCTACTTCAATATTAACACGATCTCCGGGAGATTTGTGTGTAAGGGTTACCATATTTTGTGTGTGGGTGATGATGGTGAGGGTAAACATATGCTTTTGCGGCATTGTTTGCACA
>JAKAOI010000395.1 GCA_021812265.1 Chloroflexota bacterium
TCTATCCGCGATTTGAGCATGGCCCGACCGCTGATATTAAGCATACGCACGAACATAAGCATTGGCCGGACCATTCGCATACACATCCACACACGCACGGCAAATCTGCGCAGTGGTTCCATGAAAGCGAGGAAAGCGAATACCCGCGGTAAAAACGATCTGCGCAAAGTATCGCAGTCGCAATTAATCAGCCCATTGGCCGCGGAGTTCGATTTCTAGTTCCAGCGCTATACCAAAGCGATCCAGCACAGTTTTTCGGGCAAGTGCAATCAGGCCGATAATATCGTGAGCCGTTGCGCCGCCCATATTGACGATAAAATTAGCGTGTTTTTCCGAAAGCGCGGCGCCGCCGATACAGTAACCCTTTAATCCGGCAGCCTCTATCAGCCGTCCGGCGTACTCTTTCGGAGGATTTTTAAACACCGAGCCGGCGCTGCCTTGTACCGGCTGTGTATCTTTACGGCGTTGTCGGTATTCCTGTACGGTGTTATGCAATAATTTCGGATCTGTTTTGCGCAATAAAAACTGCGCGGAAATAATAATTTCTGCTGGGTCAACTAATTCCGGCTCCGGCGGAATGGGTATACTATCGGAAGTAAAAGCAATTTCTCTGCGGGAACGGAATTTGCTGCGCCGGTATCCCAATTCCAGTTCCTTGGCAGGTGTCTCCAAAACTATTGGCGCCGAGTTTTCGCGCAGCTGCATAATTCGCGCGGATTGAATTGTGTCGGCGATGCAAGCGCCATGGCAGCCGGCGTTGCTTACTACCGCGCCACCAATGCTGCCCGGCACACCTGCGCCCCATTCTAACCCCGCCCAGCCTTCCGCCGCCAACAAATTCACCAGCGCGGGCAGGTTTACGCCTGCATCAGCGGTCAGCCGCGCGGTTTCTTGATCATCATTCGGCTGGATATCCCACGATTCCAATGAAACTTTTACCACGGCGCCGCGAAACCCGGCGTCAGAAAACAGAATGTTCGTGCCGTTGCCGATAACAAGCGTTGGTATGTGATATGAACGCGCCAGCGCCATAACATCGATAATGTCGCTTTCTGTTTTGGCGGCAAGCCACAAATCTGCGGGACCGCCTACCCCAAAGGTGCTATGCCGGGATAACGGCTCACGCAATTTTACAGCGTCGGGCCAGCGGCTGCGCATTGCGCTTAAAAATGCATCGGGCAAATTGTCGATGGAAAAAGAATTAAACATGCTCATCTGCCTTGGCGGCGGAATAAGCCTTAGAGCCGAGAAAAGCCGGCGATTCCAGCAAAGCTTCGGATACGCGATACACTGTCCCCGAGCCAAGCAGCGCCAATATATCTCCGGGCTGCGCCAGCGATTCCAGCAGCGCGCGTGTTTCATCCAGCGAGCCGCCATAATAGGCTTTGCCTGAACGGCTTGCAAACGTCTCATCTTTTTGCGTCGCTGCCGTAAGGTCGCGCGCATGCACAAGCCCGGTGTCTATCTCGCGCGCGGGCATAATATCAATAATTATTGCAACATCGGCGGAGCCAAAAGCGTGAGAAAATGGATCTAAAAATTTCTTGACCCGCGAAAATAAATTAGGCTGAAACGCCGCAACAATTCGGCGGTTGGGGTAGCGCGCGCGAATCGCTTCTAAGGTGAGGCGGATGGCGGTTGGGTGATGCGCGTAATCGTCAATAATCAAAATATTATTTTCGGCTTGCGTCATTTGAAAACGCCGGCGGATCCCTGTAAAATTATTTAGCGCGCGCCGCGCCGCTTCATTATCTGCCCCCAATAAATCGGATACGGCAAACGCCGCCAGCGCATTCTGCGCATTATATTCTCCCGGCATTTTCATAGATAAACTGCCCATTTCGCGTCCTCCTGGGCCGCGAACATGAAATGAGGTTTCTCCTTCCAAATGAAGGTTATATCCTGTATAATCTGCGTTTTGTCCCATGGCAAATGTTACGATACGGCCGGGCCAGCCAGCCAGTTTGTCCGCTAAATCCATACAGCCCGGACTGCCGGCGTTTAACACCACAGTCGGCGGAATGGGCCATCGGTCGCTCATATCAATATTGCGGGTAAAACTATAGAAGGCGTTCAAAATATCGTCATACCCTGAAAAAAATTCGGGGTGGTCGTATTCTATCGCGTTAAATATTGCAACCCGAGGGTGATAATACATAAACTGATAGTTAAATTCATCGGCCTCATTGATAAGTATATTGCCGGCTCCGAACCGAACATTGCTGCCCCACGCCGGAACTATGGCTCCGACTTCGCATGAAGGATCTAGCCCTGCTTCAATTATAGCAGTGGAAAGCATTGAAGTAACGGTGCCTTTACCATGCACACCGGCAATGGAAACACCCATCTTGCCATCCATATATGCGCCCAGCAGCGCCTGCCATTCAATAACCGGTACGCCGTGGTTCTGCGCTGCCATTACTTCGGGATGATGAGGATCCAGCTTTATTATCGCCGATGTAATAACCAGCAGATCCGTTCCCGCAATATGATTGGCGGAATGCCCTTGCGCAACAGAGACGCCAAGCTGTTCCATCCAGCGGGTGGTTTTAGAAAGATCTTGATCGCACGCCGTTATATTCGCGCCGGCGCGCAGCGCAATTTGGGCAGCCGCAGTAATACCTGAACCGCCGATGCCCATAAAATGAAGATGTTTTCCGTGTAATTCCTGAATTGTAAAAGGAGAAACGGGTAGTGGCGCTGCCATGTGGCGCTGTCTCTTTTCTATAGAGTGTTTTCTTAGACCATTGTATACCAATTTTACAAAATCGCCAATAATTTTCCTAAAAGGACTTGACTTTATTACCATATTGGAATATAATAATATTATAGAAATATGAAACACCTTTTGACGTTGCGCTGTGAACATATCACATCTGCGGGAAAAGGTGAAAAAAGTAAAAGATAAGAAAAATTTGGAGCGTACAATGAGCGTTATCAACTTAACAGATGAATCTTTTGTACAAGAAATAGAAAACACAAAAGGCGTTGCTTTAGTAGATTTTTGGGCGCCATGGTGCATGCCTTGCAGATTGGTGGGGCCAGTGATTGAACAATTGGCTGAAAGTTACGAAGGCAAAATAACTGTGGGAAAACTTGAT